>JACMLA010000706.1 GCA_014379815.1 Bryobacteraceae bacterium
GACCACGAGATGGGAGCGGTCTACAGCCACTATCCACCACCGGCTGGCTCGGAACTGGGCCTGGATAGATGGACATCCTTCGACATTACGTTTGTCGGGAGGAAGGTTACGGTCCTGCGTGACGGAAAGGTCTACCACGACAACGTCGAGATCCCAGGACCTACTGGTGGCGCTCTGGATAGTAACGAAGGCGAACCTGGTCCTTTCTTCTTGCAGGGCGACCACTATGGCGTAATCCGCTACCGGAACATCACGGTCTCAGTCCCGAAATAATAGTGAAGGCTAAAGAAGGAACTACCCCTTGTAAGGCCTCACAGCCTCAAAGGGGTAGTTCGATTCCTCTGCACTGACCGAGATTAGTAACAACTCACGATAGTGCAGGGCTTGGCTTCAGAGAGTACCAAGGTCTTCTTCTCTTCACTCCATGCGCTCGAGATGCCGTTAGCATTCACCGCTCGAACGCGGATTCCTCTTGCGGCATACACCTTCGTTAGATCGAATAAACGCTTGCGCGAACCAATGTCAGCCGCGGTTGTACGGAACACATCCTGAGGAATGGCGTGGGCGACCATATCGACATTTTCCGAGTTGCGAAACAGTAGTTCGACAGCATCGACGCTCGGAAGCGCTGGTGAGGTCGGAAACCAGAAACGTACCTGAAACTCGTAGAACACGAGGCAACCTGCTGGCTGGTTCGTTACTCTCGTAGTTTTTATCACCAGCGATGTCAGCGCTGGACTTTCGTAGTGAGCCGAAAGCGCTAGCGGCTGTTCCGGAACGGGAGCCCCGTCGCAAGCCGGGCTAGTTAGGACACCAAGTCCGCTTTTCGCCTTTTTGACGCTTTGGGCACTTGGAGCCGGTGGCAGTGGGCCGGGCAGAGTGCAACCGTGATCATCGGTTGGCGTAAGGTCCGGAGTACCCGCGCAGCTGTCTTTCGAGTTCGGCACTAGATCTCCATCCGTGTCGCCTTGCAGGAACGCCAGAGCCCAAGTGGTATCCTGCCGCGAAAGACGCAGTTTGCGGCTGCGGTCCTTTACGAGTGCAAGATAAAGATTCGTCGGCATGTTGTCCGAGAGCATGGCGCGGCCGAACCTTGCGTAGTCAACGTTTGCCGTGCCGGCGATTGCGGCCATCGCTGAATCAGCGCCACTGCATTTCGCGAGAGCTGTCTGGAAGAGCTTCTCGATCTCAGCCGGGGACTTACCCTGCGCTTTCCATTGATTTGCGCTATTGTTAGCCGCGGTGTAGCAGGGCTTGGGCATTCCGTCTCCCATCGGCCGGACTTGTGCGTTCACTGCGAGCACGCTGGCAGCGATAAGAATGATTGTCTTGAGTATCTTCATGGCAGCACCTCCGCTGCGGATGTCAGTAGTGCGATCGTGGCTCCAACGCCGTCTTCTATTACGGGACGATAGAGGGCTGCAGCATTCGGATGGTTCTTGTAGATACTGATAGCTGCGTTTTTATCGGCAAGATAGTCGGTCGATGCACCCGAATGGAAAGGCCACGACCCTGGCTGGGCCGCCGCGAAGTTCGCTGTGTTTTGCGCCAGTACCGTCACCATGTGGCGAACAGGAACATCGTTGGCACGGTTGACCGGATCGGCTGATCGCCAGGCCAGAATCAGTTTGCGCCACTCGAACGCCCGAATCAGAACTGCTCGTGCCTGAGCTCTTTGTTGCGCATCGGTGCCTCCCTGCAGCCGGATATCTGCCCAGAGTTGCTCCTGCGCATCCTCGAACGGCCGGTGTCCCCATGCCGAAGTTGCCGCAACATGTTGAGGAACAGTTGCATCGCCTAGAGCGTGCAATGGCCACCCAAGAAACTTCACTGAGTGCGCCGCTTCCGTGCGGAATTTACGCCACCCGTACAGGCCAAGATTATCTACGGGCTCAAACGGGGTGTGAGTGATAGTGGTAAATTGCCATTGCGACTTACTTCTAACTTTAGTGTCGGGCTGCCCATCGTTAGCGCCGGTAATCTGGTAGCGACCGGTCCCAAGACTCTTGTCATGGTTGACTGACATCCCAGCCAGGTCAAAGGCAGCCATCATAACTAAGTCCAGAGGATCCGGGATGCTGTAAGGTCCGGCTTCCTCGAAGAGCAAACCCTGACGATCGTCATTTTCGTTGGAGGCGCCCGGGCCCATTACTTTTATGTGGTGCCACATACCGACGAACATTTCGCCGCTGATATCGCCCACGCCGGGTATTAAGCCTTCGAGATCATCGAGTGGATTCGCTTTGTCGGCGATGTCCATCGCATCCACATCGCAAGTGCTGGCGTCACCGAAGAAAAACTCCCACAGACAAACAAAAGGGATGAGAAGCGCAGCTAAACCCAGATCGATAGCGTCATCGACTTTATCTTTGATCATTCCCTGTCCACCGACGCTGGTGGGACGAATCCAGAGATGTGTGTCGTCGAACTCGGCGTCCACCGCGTCTGCCCACAGGCCGATAATCGTGCCCGTGTTGTCACGTTTTCCGTTCGCGTCCTCAGGGTTTGAGGCGTTGTAGATGCCACCTGGCTGCCACTGCACTCTGGCTCCGCAGGCACTTATAGCCGTAAGGTACTGTGGACTCACGGCATGTTCTACCTGACCCATTGGCTTCTGCGCCCAGCCGAGGTTCAGAGCCGTGCCGTCACAGTTTATGCTTCGAGGCGGCAGATCTGAGTTGAGCTGGCGCAACTTGGCTGGAGCCGCCCTCACGGAAGCGAGAAAACTGTTCCATTCAGCGGCGGGAACGCCTGCCGGTGGTGACAGGTCCAAGATGGAAGCAAGACGACCGGCCTTTGACCCAAGCATGATCTCGTAGGCCAGATCGGTCATATTCTGATGTACTGCCTCGTTGTGCGCCCGTAGTGGTCCTGACAGAACAAGGGCGATAGATAGCGCGGCAAGCGGCGCGCGGATACACCTGTCTCGTAGGAATTTCATCGTAGTTCTCCAGATTTTGTATGAAGGTTGAGCCTGTTAGTAGCCGCAGCGGAAGCCGGCCGCGGTGCCGTCGCCAAAGCTCATTGGCGTACCGTTCTGGTCGATGGCGTAAGCTCCAGCTAATCCGAAGTTGCCACCACTTCCGTTCGCGTAAGTGCCGCCCCGCGTCGTCGCACCGGGCAGGCCGAAGTACATTCCACCAGGGGCCCCACCAACGTGGCTGACGTCGCTTCCGAACGCAGGGTCCCACTTGTTACCAGTAGTCGCGAGCGCGCCCCAGTCGGCAACAAACTCAAGGACGTTACCAATCATGTCGAAGGCACCTACGTCAGACCTGCAACCGGTACGCGCACCGGTGAGAGAAATATCGAGGCTTGAACCGATGTTGCACTCAGTAGTCTTGTTGTCGGTAAGTCCGGGGTCGGGAGTTCCAAGAGCAGCGGCCTGCCACTCGGCATTGGTCAGCAGTCTCTTGCCGGAGTTTCGGCAGGCGGCACCGGCGACGAAGTAGTTTACATTTCGCGCCGGAACCACTTTGCGGAACGACAACGAGAAGACGTTCTTGCAACCCCCGCCATTGATGTTGCAGCCGCCCATCAGCCAGTCGACGCCGGTAAGCCCAACCTGGGTCATGCCCGCGGTCGGCACCAGGACCTTATCTTCCTTGATGAGTTGTATGATGGCCGGATCGGTGACGTACCAGAGGCTCGATTCGAACTTCTCGATGCAGTTCGGTCCCGACACAATCATGTTGGTGTTGGCCGGATTCTTGCACTGGCCAAAGGCCGGATTAAAGCAGGCAGACGCCGCTAGCAATGCGAAACCAAGGGCGCCGTTCTCAAATACTGTTGTATTGCGTTTCATCTCTTCTTCCTTATTCGGTGGAGTCTCTGGCAGCTACGCTTGCCAGCTGCCTTCACCTGTAAGGGCGGAAAAGAGAAATCAATCTGATGGGGTGCCGCAGATTATCTTTGAACCGAGCCGAGAATCATTGCTTCA
>JACMLA010000707.1 GCA_014379815.1 Bryobacteraceae bacterium
AGGGTTGCGAACCGATGGCTCGGCATAAGCGAAATAGTCGTATCGGACACCGTAGTTCAGCGTCAGCCTGTCGGTTGCTCGGTAGCTATCCTGCGCGAAGAACGCATACTCATTGACGTGGGGCCGCGTGAGAGGACCATCTGTGTTTGGCCCGGCAAAACCCTGCGTGAAGGAGAAAGGAGTGCGTGTGGCGAAGTCGGCGTAACTGTTGAAGGTAAAGCTACCAGAGAAGTTGCCTGGGAAGAAATTCTCAATTCGCTGAAAGTTCATATCGACACCCAGCTTCAAAGAGTGGCGACCGATCGTGCGTGCGTATGTTTCCACCCATTGATAGGTCTTCGCGTTGGTGTACCGGGGAGAGAAGCTGTTGCGTCCGATCGACAGAACGTTGGTACCGCTTTGCCGGATGACAGCCTCGGGTGCCGTGGAGTTTGCCCCGCCAGGCTGATCGTCGCGCGTGTAGCCGAAGCGGGATTCCAGGACCGCCGCTCCTCCAATAACGAGGGTGTGATTCGCCACGATGTTGTCGGTGCTCACGTCGCTGTTTCCGGTGTGTTCGGCCGCACTCGCTACGCCTGTGTTTTCGAAGTTGACGCCCTTGAACCGGTTCGCGTTGTAGCGCACGCTAAGCCTCTGGCTGGCGGTGATCTCCCAATCCACTTTCCCGAGGTACACGTCGTTATCCAGCTGGTTGCTATAGGGCGCAACAAACCGCGACAATTCGGCGGCAGCTTGTTGCGAGAGAGCATCGGCAGGCGGAGCGACTTGCAGAAACACCGGGTTCGGAGTCGTATTCCGCTGTCCGTCGTAGTTGAAGAAAAAGAAGAGCCGGTTCTTAATGACTGGTCCTCCAATGTTCCCGCCAAACTGATTGAAGTGATATGCACGCTTCGGCGCGTTTCGCCGATTGTTTTCCCAGGAGTTGGCGTTTAGGGCTTTGTCGCGAAAAAACCAGAAGCCGGTGCCATGAAAGTCGTTCGTACCGGATTTTGTGATGACGTTGATAACGCCTCCGCCGGCACGCCCGATCTCCGCCTGATATCCATTTGTATTTACCTGGAATTCCTGCACCGCGTCCTGCGAAAAGCTGTAAGGATTGCGGCCCGCTCCAGCGCGCCCGGTGGTCTGACCGAAGAACACGTTGTTAGAATCGGAGCCGTCGACGAGCAGCGAGTTGGAAGTACCGCGTTGTCCTCCGAAGGACAGATCGCCGCCGCGGGTTGGATCCCGTACGACCCCAGGCGTGAGAACAGTGAAGTCCAGAAAATTGCGTCCGTTAATCGGCAGGTCGGTAACCTGCTGGCTGGTCACCGTGGTACTCGTCTGCGAGCGCGTGGTCTCGACAACGGGCAGATCCGCGGTGACGGAAACTACTTCCTGTGCAGTTCCTACGGAGAGGGAAAGGTCTATGGTCGCGACCGCGCCAACCGAAGGTGAGACCGACGTCCGCTTTTCTGTCTTGAATCCGGTTGCTTCAACTGTTAGGTCGTACGAACCCACAGGAACGCGAGTGAAGCTATACAGACCGTTGTTACTGGTTTCTGTGGTGCGGGTTAGACCGGTAGCAGAGCCCGTAATGGTAACTCTGGCATTAGGTACCGCGCTGCCGGTGGCGTCGGAGACCGTTCCGTTAATGGTTGCCGCACCAACCTCTGATTGCGCCAACACCGTGCAGGAAGACACGGCAAGAAAAGCCACCAATAGGAAGACTTGTTTGTGCATAAGGGGATACCCTTAGTTTACCGGGCGGCTTGAAGATGGAAGTTGCGCTTTCGTTTCAAGTTGATTGCGGTCTTCCCCTTTGTTTGTAAATAGTGGCACCAGCCAGGTGGTCCCCTGCCCCTTCCGGAGCCCTGAAATATACAGCAGACAAATGGCACCTTTCAGCCACTGTGTTTTTGCAGGACTCTCGTGAGCCACACACAGCGAACGTACACTTCCACTAACACCGCAGTCACACCGGTCCTTTCCCCAGCTCCACAGATTTCATTGGAGGAAGGTCTTTCGCCACTTGTGTTGCTGGCAGCTCTGGAAGATCCCCACACGGGTCTGGTGATCTTCGATCAAAATCTGCGAGTCATGCATGTCACTGCGCAACTCTGGAGCTTGCTGCAGGTCGCGTTTGAGGACCAGTTGCCGGGCCCGGAACTCTTCCAGCTGCTTACCAGGTCAGCACTTGATGCGGAGTCGCTGGCAGCTGCCAAAGAGCAAATTCTCGCTCTGGCCACTGACCCTGGTGAGAAGGAAGCAGACTTGCGGACCAGGGATGGCGTTTGCGAACTCCGGATGCGTCTGCGCCCTCTGGGACACGGATACTCTGCGGCAACGTTCGAAGTTGCGCAGCCTGCCGCTTCCCTCGCAGGTGGATTAGCCGCTCGCGATGTGCTTACGGGTCTTGCCACAAGGCCGTACTTCGAAGATGCCCTGGAGCAGGCGCTGGCGCGAAGCACTGACAAGCTCGTGTCGGTTCTGGTTGTCGATCTGGATCGGTTTAAGGCTGTCAACGACACGCTGGGCCACGCAGCGGGTGATTCCCTGTTGCGACTGGTTTCCGAAAGGCTGCAGGCCGCGGTTCGCAAGGGCGACGTTGTTGCGCGCTTCGGCGGGGACGAGTTTGCCGTTCTAATCGATCCCTCACCAACACAGGACGAACCGGTTGCCATTGCAAACCGCATCCTTGATCTTGTCCAGAGGACGTACCTTATCGAGGGCCAGCTGGTGAATGTGGGTACCAGTATCGGAATCGCGCAGTCCCCAGCGGATGGAGCGGACAGCAAGGCTCTGTTGAGAAACGCCGATCTGGCCCTGTATTACTCCAAGAGTTCAGGAAGAGGTACGTTTCACTTCTTCAATACCAGCATGCAGAGCCGTGCTCTGGCACGTCGGACAAATGAACTGGAGTTGCGGAAAGCGCTGGCTCTGCGCCAGCTGGAGCTGCACTATCAGCCACAGGTAGACACATCGGCCGGAGGACTTGTCGGCTTTGAAGCGCTGATCCGCTGGCGACACCCGGTACGAGGCCTGATCCCACCTGGTGAGTTCTTGCCCATTGCCGAGGAAATTGGCGTGATTGTGCCCATCGGCGACTGGGTCCTGAGAACTGCCTGCCGCGAAGCAATGAAGTGGCCCAGCAGCATCACGATTGCCGTAAACGCGTCTCCTTTGCAGTTCGACACGGGAACATTTGCGCAGTCGGTAGGACGGGCTCTGCAAAGCTCAGGTTTGCCCGGTGAGCGGCTGGAAATCGAGATTACAGAAGGAATCCTGCTCCGCAACAACGATGCGGTGCTCAAGACTCTGCACGCTTTGCGGGCGATGAAGGTCCGTATCGCAATGGATGATTTTGG
>JACMLA010000708.1 GCA_014379815.1 Bryobacteraceae bacterium
GCCGACCAGAGTGTTCGCCGGCTCCACGAGGTGCTCCACAAAGCAGCGGGAAAGAAGTCGCCAGAGGAATCGGTTCGAAGCATCGGACAAGCCTATATGAGATTTGCGCGGGAGCAGCCACAAATATTTGCTCTGACTATGATGCGGTGCACGGAAGGTGAAAAAGACCCTGCGCATGTAGAGCTTTGGCAGTTCGTATTGGGGCAGGTTGGCCGCCTCTATAGCGATGAAAGAGCCCCCGAGGCTGGAGTGACACTATGGGCGTTTCTACACGGTATGACCGCATTAGAAGCAGCGGGGGTATTCGGACAACGAAAACCATTCAGCAGTTTTGATTTCGGATTGGAAATGTGGATCAAAGCTGCCAAAGTAGAGATCCCTTGACAGCCGCCAAGGGCGGATCTGGAGAGCCGCCGCAGGCGTGGACGCCCGCCCCACGTCGGACTTCCGGCTGGTTCGCTTAGTTCGGCATCAAGACAGTGTCGACCACGTGGATCACACCGTTGGACTGAGACACGTTGGCCTGAGTGACAACCGAGGTCCCGCCCTTCTCGTCCTTCAAGACAATCTTTTTGCCGTCCATCATTGCCGTCAGTGTGCCACCCGAAACGGTCTTGAGAGAAGCAGTTCCCTTCCCCGTCTTAATCTGCTTGCCCAGATCCGCAGCCATGACCTTGCCCGCAACTACGTGGTAGGTCAAGATCTTCGTGAGCGCTTCCTTGCTTTCAGGCTTTACCAGAGTGTCAACCGTACCAGCTGGCAGTTTCGCAAAAGCGGAATTGGTCGGAGCAAACACGGTAAACGGTCCCGGACTCTGCAGTGTTTCCACCAGACCAGCTGCTTTCACCGCAGCAACCAGAGTCGTGTGATCGATTGAGTTTATAGCATTCTCGACAATATTCTTCTGCGGAAACATCTCATGACCGCCAACCATAGGATTCTTCCCAAATGCTGCCAAAGAAAGCACCGTCGAGGTCAAGATAGTTTTTGTCATTTCAAAAAGTCCTCTGCCGGGAATACGGTGAAACGAGACAAACGGATGGAATCCCCCGAAACATCAGTCACGTGCCCTCCACCGTTTCGCAAGATCCTGGGACGCTTCCGACCAGTTTGCAAACTGAAAGCGGAAACCAACCTCCAGTAGCAAGGTCGAACAGACCACCCCGGTCGGGCGTCATCGTCATGGCGCTTCGCAGCGCGATACGACGCACAGCTTCGGGAATTTCGGCCTCGAAGAATTGTTCTTCCCATGCCTTTGCAACCTCTGTGCTGAAGCGCCACGTGGAGGGAACATCCGGTTCCGAGCCAGCCAGTTCTCCCGCACTCTCCGTCATGTCACGATCGAAACTGTGGCGATAAATCGTAGCCGTACTCGCATTCATCCAGACGCGCGGAGGATTGCTGACTCGCGCTACAGCGTAGCCAAGGAGGAGTGTGCTTTCCAGCCGGGATTGCAGCATTTCTTTTCGGTTTTGCGGAGAATAGCGACAATTTACGCTGCGTCCGGCGAGATTAATCAGCAAATCGGAGTGATTTATCGCCCCACTCCAGTCGCCGGATCGCACCAGGATCGTCACCGAATGTCCACCAGCGGTGAAGTCGCGAGCCAGCGCTCGTCCTATCTGGCCCGAACCGCCCGCAAGCACTACCTGCAAAGGGCTGCTGTATGACGTACGAAACGGATCTGGCATACATTCACAACGCCGGTTTCAGCAGCTATTCTCTCAACATCGCTCCGGGCGTGCTCAGCCTGCTAAGACGCCACAATGCATCCGATGGCATTGTGGTCGACATCGGCTGCGGCTCTGGAATACTCGCGCGTCAACTGGGTTTCGGAGGCTACGATGTTCTCGGATTCGATCCTGCAAAGGCGATGCTGGAACTCGCCCGCCGCAACGCACCCGCAGCTACATTCAAACAGTCCGGTTTATTCGACGCAGCGATTCCACCCTGCGCTGCGGTCCTCTGCCTCGGCGAAGTGATCAGCTACGCAGCAGCCCAGACGCCCAATCACACCATCGCGCTGAAAGCAGCGTTGAAGCGCATTCACAAAGCTCTGGTACCAGGTGGCTTTTGTCTCCTCGACTACGGCAAGGCTGGCCGCAACCCCGCCGGAATGCCCCGCCAGGGTCACTGGACAGGCGAGGACTGGGCTGTACTTCTGAACGTCGAACCATCAGCCAAAAATTCTGTCATCCTGAACCGGCGGCTGACCACATTCCGCAAAGTTGGAAAACAAGGGTACCGCCGCGGTGAAGAATTACACTGCCTGCGCGTGTTCACAGATACCGAGATAAACACCCTTTTGGAGGCCGCGGGGTTCGCAGATATCCGGATCCTGCGGAACATTGGCGATCTGCGCCTTGCCTCAGGTCACTCGGCTGCGATCGCAACAAGGACAGGATCGGCATGACCAGCTATCCTGTGGATTCTGGACACTCGAACGAAGATTGTTGCGCCGGAGCAAATCCGGCAGGATCCTTCGCGCGCAGTCACTCTTATACTCGGCTATTTCGACCCGTTCTACGCGCCACACGCCCGGGCTCTCGCCGCTCTCGCCGCACCACAAACTCTCCTGGTCGTTGCCATGGGGAGCGGGCCGGATCCAGTCATGCCCTTGCACGCGCGTGCCGAGATTGTCGCCGCGCAGGCGGTTGTCGACTATGTCGTTCTGTACCCGATCGACGAATTGATAGCGATACTCCAGCCAGAGAAACTGGTCGACCGTCGCGACGACGACCTGCTACTGACGCAGTCTCTACGAAATCACATCCGCGCCCGATACAGCGGGGAGAAGTGACTCCCCGTTGCATCCTTGTCGTCCGTCTGGGAGCCATGGGAGACATCATCCACACGCTGCCGGCGGTTTGTTCTCTGCGCAATACCTGGCCCGAGGCGCGAATTCTCTGGGCTGTCGAGCCGAAGTGGGCACCCCTGCTGGAGAACAATCCCTGCATCGATCATCTGGAGTTCGCAGATCGCCGGAGCCCCAGGCGCATCCTGACACTACGCCACAATCTGCGCTCCGAAGCCATCGACCTCGCAATCGACTTTCAGGGACTGCTCAAATCTGCAGTCGTCATTATGTTTGCCAGAGCCAAACAATCTGTTGGGCTCAGCAGTTCCGCAGCCCGCGAGAGTCTCGCTTCGCTCTTCTACAAAAAGTGGATTACGCCAGGTTCTCAGCACATAGTGAGTCGAAATCTGGAACTCTCCAACGCAGCCGGTGCCCTCGCTCCCGGGATCGGATTCCCGATACCACCATTTCCGATACCACAAGGCCGGCCAGAAGGCCTCCTCCCCGAAGGACCTTTCGTCCTCGCGAATCCCCTCGCGGGCTGGACCTCCAAGCAGTGGCCTCTGGAACACTACGCTGTGATAGCGGCCAGGCTGAAATCGCGCGGCTTCC
>JACMLA010000709.1 GCA_014379815.1 Bryobacteraceae bacterium
ATCCATCGGTGATCGAAGCAGCAGTTATCGGTGTGCCCCATGAGATCAAAGGCGAATGCATGATCGCGTTCTGTGTTCTTCGCCCCGATAGCGAAGTGACGCAGGACCTCGCGCGGGAGCTTCGGGACCGTGTTGCGGCTGAGCTCGGAAAGCCTTTGCGGCCCGAAGAGGTTCATTTTGTCTCCTCCTTTCCTAAGACCCGAAACGCCAAGATAATGCGCCGCGTCATTCGTGCGGTCTGGCTGGGAGAGAATCCAGGAGATGTCTCCGCGCTGGAGAATCCGGAAAGCCTGGATGCGATCCGCGCTGCAAGAAAATCAACATGACCACTGGCTCAAATCCCCTGAAGTTGCGCAGCATTCATCACGTGGAGCTGTGGGTCGGCAACGCAAAGCAGGCGGCGTTTTACTACCGCGAGGCGCTTGGGTTTTCGCAGATCGCATACAAGGGACTGGAGACCGGCAGCCGTGAGGTGACCAGCTACGTCTTGCGTCAGGGAAAGGCTCTCCTCGTTTTGAGCACGCCTCTGGGGACTATCGGGCCAATGCACGAGCATTTGCGTCGTCATGGCGATGCCGTGCGGGACATCGCATTCCATGTTGGCGATGCCGATGCTGCTTTTGCTGAAGCCGTCCAGCGAGGCGCGACGCCTATAGCAGAGCCGCACGATGCAGAAGATAGCAACGGTGCCGTTCGTATCGCGGCCATAGCGACCTACGGCGATACGGTTCACTCGCTAATCTCCTACAGGAACTACGCCGGTTGCTTTCTGCCAGGATACTCCCCAGTAGAGAAGCCCGGCCGCGATGCCGGCCTGCTGCGAATCGATCACATCGTCGGCAATGTCGAACTTGGCAAGATGAATCAGTGGGCCGACTTCTATGCCAGTGTTTGTGGCTTCCACCGGTACATCAACTTCGACGATAAAGACATCTCAACCGAGTACTCGGCATTGATGAGCATCGTGATGTCCGATGATTCGCAGTCGGTCAAGTTTCCGATTAACGAACCTGCAGAGGGGCGCCGCAAGAGCCAGATTCAGGAATACCTCGACTATAACTGCGGTCCCGGAGTACAACACATTGCGATTCAAACGAAAGATATCGTGTCGGCAGTGACGAAATTGCGGGAGAATGGAGTGCAGTTTCTCGACGTACCTGACTCCTATTACGACGCGCTGCCCTCCCGCATCGGTGAGATCGACGAGGACTTCGACGAAATCCGGCGGCTGCGCATTCTCGTCGATCGCGACGAGGAAGGCTATCTCCTCCAGCTGTTCACAAAGCCCGTGGAAGACCGGCCCACACTGTTCTTCGAAATCATCCAAAGGGCAGGAAGCCGGGGGTTTGGGAAAGGCAATTTCCGCGCTCTGTTCGAAGCGATAGAAGCGGAGCAGGCGATTCGCGGGAACTTGTAATTGGGAGAACGTTAGCCCATGCCGATCTACCACCGTCTTGGAGAAACTCCCCACAAACGGCACAGTGTATTTCGACGTGCGGACGGACACTTGTATGCCGAAGAGCTGATGGGCAACAAGGGGTTTAGTGGACCATCGTCCCTGCTGTATCACATTCAGCGACCTACCCAGGTGTTGCGCGTGCAGGACTACCGGCAACTGGACTGGCATTCTGAAGATCACCGGCAGCTTCGCCACAGACACTTCCGGACACATCGGCTGACTATCGGTCAGAGTATTGTGGCGGATCGCATCCCTCTGCTGTTCAACAATGATGTTGCCTTGTCGCTGGCTTGTCCTTCCGCTGAAGATCCATTCTTCTATCGCAATGCGCAGGGCGATGAAGTCATCTTCGTAAGCCAGGGACAGGGCGTGCTGGAAACTCCTCTTGGCGACCTCGCTTTCCGCTCCGGCGACTACATCGTAATTCCACGAGGCATTCTGCACCGCTACCGTTTCGGCGAGGGCCCGCAACGGTTCCTGTGTATCGAGAGCACAGGCTACGTAAGAACTCCGAAGCGGTATCGAAACGAGCACGGGCAGCTCATAGAGGGAGCTCCCTTTTCAGAGCGTGACATACGCAGACCGGAGCGACTCCGTACGCTGGACGAAGCCGGCGAGTTTGCCATCATTATCAAGAAGGAGAACCGCCTCACGGAGTACGTTGTGGACCATCATCCGTTCGACGTGGTCGGCTGGGACGGCTATTACTTCCCATGGATTCTGAGCATTCACGACTTTGAACCACGCGTGGGTCGATTCCACCTGCCTCCTCCGGTACATCAGACTTTCGAGGGTGACGGCTTCGTGATCTGCTCGTTCTGCCCGCGTCCGTATGACTTCGATCCAAGTGCCGTGCCTGCGCCCTACAACCACTCGAATGTCATGTCGGACGAGGTCTTGTATTACGCCAATTCTGAATTCATGAGTCGCAAGGGAATCGAGTTTGGCTCCGTGACGCTGCATCCCGACGGTATTCCACACGGACCGCAGCCAGGCCGAACGGAGGCATCGATCGGCGTGAAAGATACGAGTGAACTTGCCGTGATGGTCGATACATTCCGGCCTTTGCTGGTGAGCAAACAAGCGCTCGATGCGGAAGACCACGACTACTACCAGTCGTGGCTTGATGGACATTGACTCCCGAACTGAGCTGGGTCGAATCGGCTAATGATCCCGAGTGTGGCTTCGGTCTCGAGAACCTTCCCTGGTGCCGCTTTAACGGCGGTCGGCTTGGTGTTCGAGCCGGAGACTTTGTGCTCGATCTCGCCGACATTGGACTCTCTGCGTACGATCGGGAACAGGTCTATCAAGCACTCCACGTCAGCTCAGCCAGGCCGCATCCCACTCTGATTCCTGTGAATAGCGTTGCATACGAGCTGCCATACACTATCGGTGATTACACCGATTTCTACGCCTCGATCCATCACGCAACTAATGTCGGCAAACTCTTTCGTCCCGATAGCCCTCTCCTTCCGAACTACCGGCATTTGCCGGTCGCTTACCATGGCCGCGCGTCATCGGTTGTCATCAGCGGCACCGACGTCCGGAGGCCCTGGGGTCAGCTCAGCGAGGGAAAGTTCGGCGCATCGCAGCAGCTGGATTACGAACTCGAGTTAGGAATCTGGATCGGCGAGGGCAACACACTCGGTTCGCCGGTTCCCATTCTTGAGGCGGGCCAGAAAATTGCAGGATTCTGCCTCGTCAATGACTGGTCGGCTCGTGACATCCAGCGTTGGGAATACCAGCCACTTGGACCCTTTCTTGGCAAGAGTTTCGCAACGTCGGTTTCACCCTGGGTGGTGGTTCCGGAAACGTTGAAGCCATACCGCCTGGGCACTTCCGAAAGAGATGAGACACTCTCGTACCTGACACCGCCGGGGCATAGCTTCGACATCACGCTGGAAGTGTGGGTCAATGGAGCCCGCACGTGCCGGAGCAATACACGCGACTTGTTCTGGACCTGCGAACAGATGATTGCGCACCATACCAGCAATGGATGCAACCTACGAATCGGCGACTTGCTTGCCAGCGGAACTGTGTCGGGTTCTGCCGAAGACAGCAAAGGCTGTTTGCTGGAGTCCGGCTTGCCTTTTCTCAAGGATGGGGATGAGGTAGTTTTGCTAGGTTATGCAAAAAGCCCCAGACTCCCGAAGATCTCCTTCGGTGAGTGCCGGGGCCGCGTTCTGCCTGCGTTAGAAAACTACTTCTGAACCGGTTCGTCGCGTTCGACACGGCCATCGCGCACGAAAATAACGCGGTGTGCGTGCAGCGCGATGTCGTGTTCGTGAGTAACCAGCACGATCGTATTGCCCTGCATGTGTAGCTTCTCAAAGAGACCCATGATTTCGTTACCGGTAGCGGAATCGAGGTTACCAGTGGGCTCGTCCGCCAGCAGGATCGAGGGATTGTTCACCAGCGCGCGGGCGATAGCAATACGTTGTCGCTGACCGCCCGAACACTCATTCGGTTTGTGGTGCATACGATGTTCGAGATCTACGGCTCGCAGAGCACCCTTGGCACGCTCGATCCGCTGGTCGGAAGGCATGCCGGAATAGATCAGAGGCAGTTCTACGTTGTGCAGAGCGGAGGCCCGAGGGAGCAAATTGAAGGTCTGGAAAACGAAGCCGATTTCTTTATTGCGAATGCGTGCCAGTTCATCGTCTGACATGGAGCTGACGAGGTTTCCGTTAATGAAGTAATCGCCCTTACTCGGTGAGTCCAGGCAGCCAATCAGGTTCATCAGCGTAGACTTACCCGAACCGGATGGACCCATGATCGCGACGTACTCGCCGCGCTTAATCTCGATTTCACATCCGCGTACGGCGTGGATCTCCTGATCACCCATGACGTACGTCTTCCAGAGGTCGTACGTCCGGATGACGATGTTCTCGCGCTTAAGCTGTTCGCCCCGCTCTTTCGCGCTCAGGGTTGCTGCTGCTGCCATTTGTATTAGGACTCCGCCTTTGTTGCGCCCGGTGGCTTATTGTCAATTTTCACTTTTGCATCAGTGCGAAGTGTCCGGATGACCTTGTAACTGCCTGTCACAATCTCGTCGCCGTCTTTCAAACCCTTCAGAACTTCGATGTCGGTGGAACCTGTAATCCCAGTTTCCACTTTCCGGAATTCGGCCTTCTCTCCGCTAACCACGAAGACACCCTGCAACTCCTCTTTCCGGGCTCGTTCCGCGACAGGATCCACAGTGCCAGTACTTTTGGAGTCTTTCTTTTCTTTGTCGTTCTTGGGCTCCAGATCGCCTTTCTGGCGAACGGTCAAAGCCTGAATCGGAATCGACAATACTCCCGGTCGTGTTGCTGTAGTCACTTTGGCTGTGCAGGACAAACCTGGCCGCATCTCCTCGGGAGGATTGTCGAGCGCGACCACTACTTTGAAGTCCTTGGCCTCCTGGCTCGAAACTGCGCTCTGCGAGGCAGCTAAGCCGGTGGATCTCAGAATGGCCGTGTTGCCGATCTCAATTACCCGGCCCTTGAACGTCCGGTTCGGCATTGCGTCAACCGTTACATCCGTGTTCTGACCCAGCTTGACGTTCACAATGTCGGTCTCATCGACTTTCACTTCCGCCGTAATGATCGACATGTCTGCCACAGTCATAATCGTGCTAGCCGCTGAGTTCTGGATACCTGGCACTACCGTTTCTCCCTGCCGGACCGGCAAGTTGGTGATCACGCCGTCAATTGGAGAAGCCACGTTGTACTTATCCAGGACGTCTGTGGCACGGCGAAGGTTAGCCTGTGTCTGACTGATCCTGCGCTGAGCCGCGGCCAGAGACGCTGCCGTCTGGGTGCGCTGTGCCCTTGCCTGTACTACCCTCGCCTCAGATTCGGCAACCGCTGCTTGTGCGGAGGCAAGCGCAGATCTGCGTGTATCGAACTCCTGTTGCGCCACCAGCTTCTCTTTGAAGAGCCTTTGTGTGCGCTCAAAATCGATGCGTGCGCTCTCCAGGTCCGCCTTGCTCCGGTCCACAGAGGCCTGCGCAGTCTGGATATTCTCATCCGATACTTTGACGCCTGCTTCACTCGCCGCGGATTCAGCCTGAATCGAGCCTACGGCAGCACGCTGCGCCGCCACATCGGCCTCTGCCTGAACCGATTCCAGTCGCGCAACCACCTGGCCTTTGCGGACCTTGTCCCCTTCGACCACCAGAATCTGAGTGATCCGGGCAGCACCCAGCGTGTTAGCGCCAAGGTTGATGTAATTGCGAGGTTTGATCTCTCCGGAGGCCGTTACGACGGACGCCAGGTCCTGTCGTACAACCTTGCCAGTCTGCACGGTGACAACGCCGCGCTGGTTATACTGCAGGCCGAATAACACACCCCCTGCCGCCAGCAGGACGACTACAACCCCAATTAAAATCTTCCACTTAGTCTTCACGGATACACGGCTCCTGAATGGGGAAAACGCGGACGAAGTTGCCTTGTTTCGAACGACTTATCGTACCACCGGACGGCACTTCTCAATGGCTTTCGTCCGACGAAGCCACCGTTACCGTCGAGCTTACGCTGTACTTCTTGTAATCTTTGAACGAAATCCGTACGTCAAAGTTCCCACCAACAAAGAGCATCGCCCGGGCATTGGCTTTGATTTGTACACTGACCGGCGCCCAGATCTCGTTGTTCACGTACATCTGCTCCAGCACCAGCCGGAAACCCTTGCCGACGCGGAACAATCCCAAACCTGCAGTTATCGTGTCCAGCGATTCCGCATCGACTTTGCCCCACTCGTAATTCTCTTTGTCGATCCAAACCGTGCCACGGAATTTAGGCAAAAACTTAGCGTTATTGAAAGTCGGCTTATAACCGGGTTTCGGCTCAGCCTGAAGTTTCCAGCAGGGGCGGCCGTTAATCGGCTCTTCACCCAACAGCTGAAAATCGAAGGCTTTGGGGACCTCCGAACGCATCCGGCGTTCTTCCTCCAGCTCTTTCTGGTCCTTACCCTGACGCTTGCGGCGGTCGCCTTCAGTTTCGCGTTTGTGCTTCGCAATCTCGCGGTTGAGCTTCGCCTGCTCCTCCGCAATCTCTTTGTCAGTCAGAGGCTTACCGTCTTTCTCGACGAGTCGGCGATACTCTGTGCCATCGATATACAGCACTTCGAACGTCTTCGATTTGCTGCTCTTCAGGCCGCCCTTTTTATCCAGTTGCCGAATATCGTCTGTCTGGCGATAGGTGTACTGGCGTCTGAGTTCCAGACTCTGGCTCTCCCG
The DNA here is from genome assembly GCA_014379815.1 of Bryobacteraceae bacterium. The sequence continues at coordinate 6,678 of JACMLA010000709.1, forward strand.
TTCACAGGACATCTGGATGATTTCTTCAGCAGTCGGGACTGCGGCATGCACAGCCCCCAGGATCGTCAAGCCGAGAAGAGTTAAGCGAATACCCATCGCTTCCCATGACGATGGCCGGGCGAATTACGTTAACGCAAAGGTATCCGGATGAGCCGGTCGCCAGCAGTGACGGCAAGACAGTCCGGTGGTGGATTGGGCCAGCGGGCAACATGGATTTTACGTCCAACACTCTCAGCCGCCCTTTCTGCCACGATCAATTCGTAAGGAAAACAGTGCACGGTGACGGGCTCTTTTGTTTCCCGCAAAATGCGCAGCAGCCGCTCTGTCGGTTCCGCCCGCTGTAGAAACTGATCCCGCTTTTTGCCCCAGAGAATGGCAACGTTGCTGACAAGAATCGCAGTTGTCACCGCGGCGACGAGACGCCGGTCGGGGAGAAGAGTCCATGCTGCGCCGACGATCCAGCTCACACCGAGGCTGGCTAGGTAGGTTTGCCGGCTCGGCATGCGGTTCATGTAGAGCAGAAAGCTGTAAGGCAGAAGTGCGATCAGCATCCATACCAGTGCCGTGAGAACGAGAGCACGATGCTGCGCTGCCCTGCGCCAGACAATTACCAGTAGCGCCGCAATGCCCCATACAAATAGCAGCCGCCAGTAGCTATTGGGCAGCACCACCCAGAAAGGCGCATGGAATGAGAAACTGCCATCTCCCAGGCGTGCGTTGGAGCCGCCAACAGCCGTGATTGCCGCCGCAGCGGAAAGCAGCAGGAAAGGCAACAGCGCCAGTAAGCGCAACCCGGTCAGCGTCAGCAAAAGTGGGAACACGACCGCGGACTCTTTCGACAGCAGCGCAAGACAGAACGCTATCAGGCTCAGGACGTAGTGCCCGGCGCGGCGGGTCTCCAGCCAGCGTGCCCAGAACAGGAAGCTACTGACACCGAACAGAAACATCAGAAGCTCCATCGATGCCGCCACCCACATGACAGCTTCCTGATGTCCTTCGTACACAGCGAAAAAGGCGGCGGCGGGAAGTGCTACATTCCATCCGATTCGCGACCAAACTCCTGTGGCGTAGACGATCCACGTGCAGGCAATATGCAGGGCAATGCTGGCGGCGTAAAAAGGGGCTGGCGTAAACCCGAAGAGGCGGTGCAAAAGCCAGGTTAATTCAATGTAAGTGAATCGAAACCGGAACGCGGAATCCTGCCATAACTGGGCCCACCCGGAAGGTGCCCCGTACACCGAAGCCATGGGAAT
>JACMLA010000710.1 GCA_014379815.1 Bryobacteraceae bacterium
CCGGTTTTCGTCGCCTTTATCGAGGTAATCGAGAACTCTGCCTGGCTGAAGCGAACCGCCGCCCTTGCCTGCAAGCAACATCGGCATCTGGTCCGCACCATGAGTATCACCATCGAAGAGGTTGGAGCATAACATCAGCATGGAACTGTCCAGAAGCGACTGACCGCCTTCGTCAATGTCCTTCATGCGCTGCACAAGATATGCGAACTGTCCTGAATGGAATTGGTTGGTCTTGAGGTACATCGCCTCAGCCTCGGGCGCCTTTCCGTTATGCGTCAGGTCGAGGTGCAGCGCACCTTGCACTCCCTGGAGGAAGCGGAAGTTCATCTGCGAAAGGTCATTGTTCAGCATGCAAGTGACGACTCGCGTCTTGTCCATCTGGAACGCGAGCACAATCAGATCCAGCATCAGCTTCATGTGCGCGGGCACATCCTGAGGCAGCTCATCTGCCGGGCGAGGCATGTTTGGCTTAGCCAGGGTGGGACGCCAGCCCTCGAGACGCTCTTCTTTGGAAGCGCGATCGATCCGTGTCTCGATGTCGCGGATGGAGGTCAGATACTCTTCCAGCTTGACCCGGTCCGTTTTGTTGATTTTTGGCTGCAGACTGTGCGTCTCTTCCAGCACAGCGTCAAGAATGCTGCGGTCCAGCTTTCGTCCGCTGCCATCGCCAACCAGCAGATCGAACGTGCGGGCCGGGTAGATTTCCTTCGTCGCTGGCTTCGTCGCTGTAGCCCAGGAGATACATGACCCGTAGATCATCGACAACCCGTCTTCCAGCCTTAACTCGTTCGGCTCGATGCCGAGAGCAAGACTGGGAACGGGGGTGTTGGCGCCAATCTGTTTTGAAAGAACCTGATCGAAACTGGTGCCGACCCGGATGTCCTTTGGATCGAGACTGACCGTGGCACCGGACAGCAGATTCGGCATCCTTCCAAGATGCGGACTCGATGACACTGCCGCGCGCTGATTAAACAGACCCCGCACAAACGTAAAGTCTTCACGGAAGGGCATCATCGGCTGAAGCCCGGGTCCGACTTCCATCGTCGCGCCACTGCCTTTAGCCCACCAGTGAGCAGGCTCGACGCCGTTCGAAAAATAGAGACAGGCAAGGCGAACGGGCGGTTTGTTTAGAGCCGCTTTAGCTGCCGCTGAGGTGGCCCCAGTCGACGCTCCAAACAAGGGCAGAGACTCCATCCACGGCAAGGCCAGAGCTACACCAGCCCCCCGCAGGAAGTTTCGCCGAGATTTCGCGTTGTTCATCGTTCACCCTCTTTTTCCCGATCGATCACTGCAATCCGCCCGGCCGTCTGCATCGGTGACCCAGGAACGCCTTCGTCGCCTTCCTTGCGATACCGGAACTGCTTACTCAATGCGATCTCCGTCACCAGCGCCGAGAAGTTTACGTCACCACCGGCCTGCACCATCTTATCGATCAACGGGCGATCTGACCCAAGTACGGTCCGACCTAAAGCATATCCCAGAAGCTTTGAGTTGAATGTCTTCAGAACCTGCGGCTGCTGCGTCTTCAGATACTCCAGCAAACCGTCGACGCCGGAGATTTCCAGGTTATCCGCGTTCCTACTCGAATCGTCCACTGACTTGCCATCGGCGTAAGTATTCCGCCACCGGCCCACAGAGTCATAGCGCTCCAGAGGGAATCCCAGAGGGTCGATACGGGTGTGGCAGCCTGCGCAAGTTGGGTTGCGCTTATGCGACTCCAGTCTCTGCTTGACGGACATACCGCCAAAATTCTTGTCGTCTGCCGGAAGCGATCCGGCATCCGCAGGGGGAGGCGGCGTTGGCGTCCCCAAAACGCGTCGCAGCATCCAGTCGCCACGCTTCACGGGGCTGGTTCGCAGTGGAGCAGAAGTCGATGTGAGAACTGCCCCCAGACGGAACATGCCGCCCCGGTGCATCGCGCCGGCACCTTCGATCAGCTCAAGGTCGCTCTTAGACTTGAATTCCTTCTCAATCCCGTAGTGTTTCGCCAGAGGCTGATTTAGAAACGTGTAATCCGCAAAAAAGATCTCGCGTACAGGCCGGTCTTTCCGGACTACATGCTCGAAGAACGCTACGGCCTCGTCGTACATCGACGTTTTCACTTCGTCCGTAAACTCAGTAAAGCGGGTCGTATCCACGCCTTTGTACTGGTCGAAGCGATAGAAGCCAAGCCACTGCCCGAAGAACTCGGTCGACAGCCTGCGAGCTTTCGGATCCGCAAGCATCCGCTTCACCTGAGCCTGTAGGAGTTCGGGTTTACCCAGCTCCCCTGCGGTGGCTGCTCGCCTCAGCTCCTGATCCGGGATTGATGACCAGAGGAAGTAACTCAGACGGCTTGCCAGTTCCCAGCTGGAGAGTTCGCGGATGGTCGCATCCGTACTTGTGGGCTGCTCCTCAAGACGATACAGAAAGGCAGGCGCAACCAGCACCCGCGCGAGCAAAAGGCGCATAGCCTTTACGTGATCGAGTTGCAACTGCTCGGTTGCTTTGACATAAAAACCGCGCAGGCGATCTTTCTCTTCAGCATTCAGAGGCCGGCGCCAGGCCGCACTGGCAAACGTGACAGCATCTTCGAGGTGTCGCTGACGGCCAGTTAGTTGAGCTTTCTGGACTGAGTCGTACTCGGAGCGAATTGCCCTGACGTACTGTTGCGGTTCCGCAGGCAACGCAGCAATTTCTGTCGCTGTCAGGTCTGCAACGCCTTTTTTGATTCCGAGCTTGTACTTGTCCGATACAAACCGCAGAAACACATCGTGATATTCGAAAGACGCCAGCAGATCGTTCCAGGCTTGATCGAGTTTTGCTTTTTGCGCGTCGTCCAGCACCTTGCTGTACAGAAAGTCATCCGTCCTGTAGTACTTCAGCTTCAGGTGGAAATGATCGCGCTCGGGCTGATTGTAGACGTTGTTAAACGGAGGAGGAATTGGATCTTTATCGGCAGGAGTAGGTTCGCCTTGCGAATTCTGCGGCAACTTCGCCGCAAAGGCCAAAACGTTCTCCTTCCAAGTTTTGTACCCCGGGTTGCTGGGTGTGCCGAGAAGTGTATAGGTCGGAACTCCCATGCCCTGTTCCGGACTACCGCTCAACGTGCATCGCAGAACCGCATCACCGGTTGCGCTTCCGGCGATCTCGGCATCCACTTGCAGCTCCGCGCCAAATGCTGTGTCGGGAAAGGCGAACTCTAGAACTGTAGTGCCATCGCCGACTGTGGCGACAGCGTCTTCGCCCAGAGGCTTACCGTCGGGACGACTTCCAAAGTTCAGCTTGCTAATTGAGTCCGGCGTGAGTACGGCCTTAAGCGGTTGCACCGGACCGAGTTCCCGATCTTTCCCACGTATCCGTATTTTTGCGTTTTGCCAAACTACGAAAGGTCTGTCTTTGGCTTTCGCGTTCACAGGCACCACCATCAGATAAGCCTTTGAGGACTTATCGCGAGGGGTGCGCACATTGAACTTAAAGTGATGCGTGGTACTTGCTTTCAGAGCTTCTTCATTCAAAACCAGCGCTCGTTCGTCGCCGGCTCCGCCTTCCGCGAAGGCACCCATAGCCAGCAGCCATCTGGGCCAGTCGATCAGGGACCTTGTGACCTGCTCTGAACCAGCACGCGCTTCGGCCATAATGGCCTCTTTGTTCGACGCGGGCTTTACTACTGGCAAGCTCTGGAACTTCTTCACTACTTCGGAGGTCGGATATGTTGCATTCCTATCCTGAACCACGCTCAAGAGGTGCTGGGCGAATCGGGGGCTCACTCCCTCTCGAGCAGCCAGTGTTGCCAGCGTTGCCTGTCTCTTTCCAAGCGCCACCCGATTTTGAAACTGCCAGCAAACGAAAAAAGCCTTGCTGTATCGTTCCGTTCCATAGGGCTTACCGCCTTCCCCGGAGTTTGCCCTGAACCCATTGTTCTTGTAAATTTCCTGGATCCGGTGAATTGCGGAAAGCTCGAAACCGCTTTTCCCTGCGGCATCGAAAAATTGAAGGGGACCGGCACCAATGACAGCGCGATCTGCAACCTTCTTCGCCGTTTCGAGGTACCGCTCCAGGCTCGCGTCCGCCATGAACTGGACATCCCCGAAGTTCGTAAATCCTTCGCCGCCCACCGAATCATTGGAAGAGTCGTCGAGCTTCAGATCCATTCCCGTCAGATCTTCGACGGTGTAAGAGTATTCTCCGCTCGTCAGCCTCCGAACCGTGACCTGACCCGGATCTCCCGCGTGCTTCTGGGCATACTCGTCGAGTCTCGCCCGGATCCAGGTGGCCGCGGCGGCCCGGTCTGCCTCAGCAGGCTGCTTCATTTTTACCGGAGGCATACGCTTCTGTTCGAGCACGGACGCAACTTTTTCCCACTCGCCGAAGTGGCTTCCAACCGATTTCGCACCAGTCAGCGCTTCGAGGTCAATGCCCGCAATCTTAGCGGCCTTACCGTGGCAGCCATAACAGTACTGTCGGAATGTCGCTGTGGGATCGGTCGTTGTATGGGCAGCAGGTTCGGCGCCTGCGAGGACGACGGGTAAGAGAGCGGCTACTACGAAGACAGTCGATCTATCGATTTTCAATTCGTTACGACCTCGCGCCGCAGAACTCTAGTTTACGTGGGGACGGGTGTCGGAGTCCAACAAGTTCGTCAATATAGGCGCCTTTCTGAAGCAACAAGTTACACTCTGGCAATGGAGTTTAGGCAGCTAGGAGCGTCTGGATTGCAGGTTCCCGTTCTTTGTTTCGGTACCGGTACCTTCGGTGGCGGCACGGAATTTTTCAAGGCCTGGGGCAGCACCGATATTGCTGAGGCTTCGCGCCTGATCGACATCTGTCTCGAATCCGGAGTCAACCTGTTCGACACGGCAGATGTTTACTCCAACGGACTCTCCGAGGAGATCCTTGGAAAGAGCATTGAGGGTCGCCGCCACGACTTGCTCATCGCCACAAAGGCGTCCTTTCGAATGAAACCCGGGCCTAACGGTCTTGGGAACTCCCGTCATCACCTCGTCACTGCGTGCGAAGCAAGCTTGCGCCGCCTTGGCACCGACTACATCGATCTCTACCAGTTGCACGGATTTGACGCTCTGACTCCGGTAGAGGAGACTCTGAGCGCCCTCGACACGCTGATTCGAGACGGCAAAGTCCGATACGTGGGCTGTTCCAATTTTTCCGGATGGCACCTGATGAAGTGTCTGTCGGTTTCCGAGCGGTACGGCTGGGCTCGCTTTGTGGCTCACCAGGCATATTACTCGCTGATCGGGCGAGACTATGAGTGGGAACTGATGCCTCTGGCAGTGGACCAGAACGTGGGCACGCTGATCTGGAGTCCTCTGGGCTGGGGCCGGTTGACGGGAAAGATCCGGCGTGGTCACCCGCCTCCCGAGACAAGCCGCCTGAAAGAGACGGCCCAATACGGTCCGCCGGTAAGTGACGAGCATGTCTACAAAGTCGTTGACGCGATTGACGGCGTTGCCGCCGAAACTGGGAAATCTGTGTCGCAGATCGCGCTGAACTGGCTGATACAGCGACCGACGGTTGCGTCTGTCATCATCGGAGCCCGAAACGAAGAACAACTCCGTCAAAACCTCGGTGCGGCCGACTGGAATCTCACAGCAGACCAGGTCGCCAAACTCGATGAGTCCAGCAAGGTACAGATGCCTTACCCGTACTGGCATCAGCAGGGTGCGGCCGGCAGTCGCAACCCTCTGCCAAAACGTTAGTTTCTGGAATACGCTACGAACGGAGACCAGTACTGTGGGCGCCGAAAAACCCCGCTGGAATGCAGGATTTCGAGTCGGGCAATCTGCAGGGCTATTGCCGGGTCACGCCCTGCCGCTACTTCGCGGTACAAGGTGTCCATCAGAGTTGCCGTAACCTGATCGTTGACTTCGGATAAGGTAGAGACGACATTATTCGCACCGGCCCGCAGAAAAGCCCACGCCAGTCCTACAAGACCTTCGCTTTCATAGCTTCTCGTTCCCGACCCAAAACACGCTGAGATCGTGACCAGTTCGGCATGCAGCGGCGTGCGAAGAATGTCACTGGCATAGAGACGATACCCGTTGCTCTCGGGAGAAAGCAGCAGTGCACTCGCGAGGGGATTGACGCTATTGCCGGTACCATGAGCCGCAAGGTGGATAAACCGAAAGTCGCCTGGCTTTGTCATCTGCCAGGCCGAGGGAACTGCTGCCTTGCCTTCCACAACCACGGACTGTCCGGAGTCAAAACGTGCCGCGACCAAACGCATTTCCTTCATAGCTTGCGGAAGGGCAGGGATTTCTTTTGTGGCGGGTACGCTATTGCCCAGCGTTAACAGAGTCCGGGAAGGCTTACCGGAAGACCGGGGCGCGGGGGGATACAAGGCAGGCAAATAGGAGATGGCAAGATCCTCCATCAGATAGCGAAGAGACTCGCCTGGAACAGTAATTGCGCCAAGGTCGAGCTGGTGCAGAGGCTCATCCGCCACGATACGGATCTGGCGCAATCCATGCAGTTCAGTTTTTGCGGGCTCGATCAGCATCCGGTAAAGCACTTGCCCTTTGATCTGGACAGCAGTTTCGTCAAACAGCGGCGACAGCAGTGCGCTCCGGTAATCCTCCACAGCCCGTTTTACTTCGCTTCGCGGAGGCAGGGCCCAAGTCTTCACCCCGTCCGCGTTTACACACCACAACCAGGATTTTGTCTCGCGGATCCAGTAGACCAGCACCGGCGTGCCGGAACGCTTTCTCTGGAACACTTTGATCTCTGGCGCTGGCGGAATCTGCGCATCGCCGTACTTGTCATTCAGCGATCGTGTCCGGCTGTAGTCTGCGATGACGAGAGCCCTCTCGTGCTGGCCTGTCAGCATCAGTAAATCCACGTAGCTGTTGAAGAGTCCTGACTGACTGGAA
>JACMLA010000711.1 GCA_014379815.1 Bryobacteraceae bacterium
ACTCGCAACGCCGACCAGAGCTCGCAGCAGATCCACCGGATCGAGATCATCACGGATATCGCCGCTCTCGATGGCGCGTTGCACCAGCACGCGAATTGCTTCCCAAATCCGGTTGTAGGAAGCTGCGAAAACCTTCGTTGGATCTCCTACCAATTGTTTGAGTGCAGGGGCGATGAGTTGCTTCGCCGCCATGGAGTCGACAAACAGCAATAGCCAAGCTCGCAGCGCCTCGGCCGGCGGCAATTCTGCCGCAAGCTTCTGTGCCGCCGCTGCGAGCTTCTCCATCCCGGACCGGTCGACCGCTTCAAGAAGTTCTTCGCGAGTGGGAAAGTGCCGGTACAGAGTTCCCGGTCCGACACCTGCCTCGCGGGCGATGTGGTCGAGACTCGCGTTTGCGCCGGAGCGCGAGAATGCCTTTCTCGCCACATCGAGAATGCGCTCGCGATTTCGTTGCGCGTCACTGCGTGGCTTACGAGGTGCCGCCTGTTTACGTTTTGCGGGCATCTGCAGAAATTTGAAACCGGAGACAGTCTCCGTTAATCTATAAATGCGGAGACCTACTCCGTTTTAACAATACGCTTGCCCCTAGTCAATGCCGGGGTAGCAACACAGAATGGCGTTAACACAACAGAGAGGATAGACATGACGAAGACTTTAGGCGTGACTTCAACCACAGACGATGTGTTAGAAGGAATAGACCTGCATGGCAAACGCATGCTGGTTACGGGAGTGTCCGCGGGAATCGGCGTTGAGACAGCGCGAGTTCTAGCGAGGCTCCGCCTCAGACCGACAAGATGTATTTCGTGAGTCCGAGGCATATCGCATAATGCGAGAGTGGCTCCGGTCGACCGTGGAGAACTGGGAGCAGTTCCCGCCAAGGATTTAGGCCGCCTAAGCGGCAGTCGATCCCGAAGGATCGGAGTCGTACCGGAGCCGAAAATGAGCGTACCACGAAGCGTTGCCGAGGTGCTGTCCGAGCACGTCACCCTGGAAGTGGAAGGAATCGACCGGATGTACCTGAACGTCTACATCCCGCACTTGCAGCGTGAGGTTGGCGTGGCCAGTTTCTTCCGGTTTCATCGCGGCCACCAGTTCGCTTCCAGCGCGCTGATGGACCCGATCAGCAAAGCGTTCGTCGCTGAGATGGAAGCTTTCGCCCAGCAGGAGCAGATTCCGGTCGTGCAGTTCCGTAAAGGACAACGAAAAGACGATATTACCGCTGAGCATCTGAAAGAGTTCACCAAAGAGGAAGGAGTGCTGTTCATCGGTAAGGCGCAGGAGAAAACTCCGGTGTTCCGGACCGAGCGGAGGCGGAATGAGAAGACGGGCGGCACCTATCCATGGTTGATTCGCTCGACTGCCATGGTGAATCACTTTTATGTTTACTGCGTGGACCGGGACTTCGGACCATTCTTTCTGAAGTTCAGCCCCTACTTCCCTACAATGCCAAAGCTGTGCCTAAATGGACATGAGTATGCCAAGCGTCAGTTGACAAACAAGGGAATCGGCTTCGAGTCTCTCGATAACGGAGTGCTCAGCTGCGACGATCCGAAACGTCTGCAGGCGATCTGTGATGGGCTGAGCGCGGAAAAGATCGATGCTCTGCTACGCAAGTGGCTGCGCAAACTCCCTCATCCTTTTACCGCAGCCGATCGCAAAGCCGGATACCGCTACCAGGTCTCGATCCTGCAGGCGGAGTTCTCGCTCACTCAGGTGCTGGACCGGCCGGTTACCGGTCGCGTCTTCTTTGAAGAAGTAATCCGGGAGAACCTCGACATCGGACGGCCCAGTCAGGTGCAGTTGATTTTTGACCGCCGCGTCACCAAAAGAACACCGGGGCGGTTTCGTACCCGCGTCATCACTGACGGAGTGATTCCCTCACTTCATATCGATTACAAGAACACCCGAATCAAGCAGTATCACAAAGAAGGGCGCGCGCTTAGAACCGAAACGACGATCAACAACACGCGCGATTTCGGCATTGGCAAACTATTGAAGAACCTGCCCGCTCTGCGGCAGATTGGCTTTCGGGCCAACCGGCGTCTGCTCGACGTCCAGAAGATCTCCCACGATTGCGCGATCGGGGAGGATGCCTTTCACCAAGTGGTCCGGCCTATTGAGGTCGATGGCCAGCGTGCTTCCGCACTTCGGTTCGGCGATGTCAGGGTACAGGCCCTGTTCGCCGTACTGGCGGTGTTCAGTCTCCAGCTGCGAGGATTCACAAATCAGGAAATGCGCTTGCTGTTAGCGCAAATGCTGGGCCTTGACCCAGCCACGCAGCCACCGTTATCAACTGACACCCGAAGGGCTGAGGATCGCCCTGTTCTTTTCCCGAACCTATTCGCGCTTGCTTCGTCCTGTTCTGGCAGACATCATGCCTCAGGCTCCGCCCAACAGGTCACCT
>JACMLA010000712.1 GCA_014379815.1 Bryobacteraceae bacterium
TGAGCGCGCGCATCTGCTTCCGGATATTCGGCGTGAGATCAGCTCATTGATACGGGAAGACGTTGGTGCCGAATACTAAAGCCTACAAAACCTCCCAGGCACTTCGAACTGCTCTCGAAACTCGCCTGCTCGAAACCGCAAAGCGAACCGGAACCGACCTGCAACGGCTGCGTCGGAGGGTTGCCTCCGACCGTTTACTCGCCCGATTGTTCAGTGAGAACCGCACGCGGCCGTCATGGTATCTCAAGGGCGGCTATGCTATCGCGTTGCGTATCGCCTCTGCGCGCACCACCAAGGACGTGGACCTTTCGATTGCCGACCTGCGACTCACCGCCGACGCCCTGCACAGCATGGTCGACGAGGAGTTGTCACTCGATCTTGCTGATGGGTTCGCTTTTGAGGTCGGCACTTCCATTCTTGAACTCGACGCCGAGCCCGCTGGCGGCAGCCGATTTGCGGTCAGCGCCAGAATGGCGGGCCGACCTTTCGTCAGCTTCCATCTGGACATCGGGGTCGGCGATGACCTGATCGAGCCGACTGACATGATCGAGGGTCAAGGCTGGTTCGACTTTGCTGGTCTGCCCCGTCCGCTGTTCCGAGCCATTTCGCGCGAGCAGCAGTTCGCAGAGAAGCTCCATGCGTACACGTTGCTGCGGACTGAACGGGAGAACTCGCGCGTGAAGGATCTTGTCGATATGGTCCTCCTTTTGAACAATGGCATCGACCCACAATACCTCCGGGAAAGCATCAGGAGAACCTTCGCCCATCGCGGGACGCACCTGCTGCCGGCGGAGCTTTCATCGCCCCCGGAGTCGTGGCGCATTCGTTACGCGGACTTGGCGGCGGAGTTCAGTATCGATCCCGACGCGTCCGGAGCAGTGCACAAGATCGCTAAGTTCCTGGGCGAGTTGTAATGTGCCCGCAGCGCAGATGTGGGCCACAGAAGTCGATACACTGCTACGCGTTCTGAAGGAGGGTTGCTACAAAATCCGCTACAGTGGGAGGTTTCGGACTTTGGTTAGAATTGGTAACTTGCTGATTTTATTTGGCTCCTCAGGTAGGATTCGAACCTACAACCCTTCGGTTAACAGCCGAATGCTCTACCGTTGAGCTACTGAGGAGTATTGGGGAGTCTTTCTCATTACAACAAAATGACCCTGGAGTGTCAATCCCGGTGCAGGATCCGGCCTTTCCTGCCGAGGTGCAGCCTCTGATCCTTCCATCGTACGGTATCGCCAAAGGACCCTGCGATCCAGACTGCGAAGCCCAGAAGATCCCGGAGTGGCATGCACCACCAGAGAGTTTTGGTCAGGCCGTCGCGCAGCACCATCCTGCCGGCAACTACACCCATGACAAGCCGCAGCAGCAGCAAGGGAACGGCGAGGAACCAGTAGCCTGCAAGGCCAGCGACAATGGCCCAGAGAGTCGCGTTGGTAACCGGGATTCCAAAGTAGCCGCTGCGGGATACGCGGATCGTACGCGACCACCGTACCTGGTGTTCCCAAACATCGCTCCAGCTCCCATTCAGCCCCGTGGAAACAACCATCCGCGACATTTCGACCGTCAGGCCGGCATCGCTGATTCGTTTCCCCAGGTGATAATCATCGGCGATGTAGTCGCCTACGGCCGCGAAGCCGCCAACCCGCTTGAGCGTAACTGCCTTCAGCGCTAGCGTGGAACCAAGACCAAATTCCTTGACACCTACAAAGGGAGCCACCAGCGCGCTGGGAGCAAAATCGGTCGAGATTCCGAGCGCCTCGAAGCGGCTCGCCAACGTTCGTCCTGTCGCGCGGTACAAACAGGTGATAAGTCCAACGCCCGGCTGGTCCAGCGCCGTCACCAGCCGATAGAGATAGTCCCGCGGCACACTGATATCGCTGTCGTTGATGACCAGGTATTCTGAGCTGGCTGCGCGCTCGAGGTCAATCAGACTGCCAACTTTGGCGTTTGGCGCATCCGTGTAGCAGTCGACGATTCCGATGTTCACTGCCGGGTACTCGCCCTGCAGCCTTTCAACACAGTCGCGGGCCGCATCGTCCTTCTCACGGACGCCAAAAAGGATTTCAAAGTCAGGGTAGTCGATTTGCGCGTGCGTGCGAATCGCCTCGTAGAAGCCTTCATCGGCTCCGCGAACTGGCTTGAGTATCGAGACTCGCGGACGATGGACTGCCCAGGGATCGGTAAGCGTTAGCTGGCGCAAGCAGGCGCGCAGAGCGGTCATCTGGTAGGCGGCTGCGGCAAGACAAATCAGGGAAATGACGACAAGGAGGATCAAAGCGCGAGTAAAGCCACGCCGCAGGCAATCAGCAGGGAGGCTGCCCAACGTCGTCTGCCAACTTTTTCACGAAGTATCCATTGCGCCATGGCGGTTTCGAAGACATAGCTCGAAGCCGTGGCTGGTACCGCGAAGCTAAGATCCGCCGTCCGCAAGAGAAGGACGAACGACCCGAAGGAGATTGCCATAAAGATAATGCTTACCATCATCTTCGGTTGCCGGAAGAAACTTGCAGCAGCCTGACCCACGCCGGACCCGGCTTGAGTCTGCATATGACTTGCCTGAAGATAATCAGCAGCAATCGTAGCGAGCACAACGCCGCCAACCAGAAGCCATTGCTCTGTCATGTCCTCGGGCTGGCGGAGGTGGTCTTCGGATGGGTGCTGCCAGCTAAGGCCACGCCCGTGACAATTAGAAGCGTCGCTCCCAGCCGCGCCGGGGAGATCTGCTCGTGCAGCAGCAAAGCCCCTGCCACCGGCGTCAGGACGTACCCGATCGCAGTGACTGAGAGAACGTAGCTGAGGTCAGCCCAGCTGAGGAGAGAGGTTCTCAGCAACGTCCATAAGATCAGCAATCCAATGCCGCCGAGAACAGCTGGCAAGTAAGAAGTCGCGAGATCAGAATTGTTTCGCAGCCCATAACTCAGGAGAGTATTTCCGGCAAGGTTGCTAAGCACGACAGCAGCGGACAGGAGCCAGACACGGGACCGACCTGGAATCAATCAGTCACCCATGCCGGCCGGTGCACCGATAGTGTCATTCGCCTTCTGATCCCGAACGAACTGCTTCCGTTTCGCGCGGAGAGCCATGTACTCTTTTGCTTCTTTCATCAGCCGGGGGACGTCGTTGTTGATGACCGCTTTGCTGACAACGCGCCAGACAGCCTTAGGACGAAAATAGTACTCGCCGTAAAACCGCTCCACCCACTCCACGAGTTCCCCGCGATTCAGGCCGGGGTAAACAACAACCGGCAACTGATGTCCCGTCTCGTCTGTCATAGAGTCGATTGTGATCAGATTATTCGTCTTGGCGTAGTCGTAAAATTCGGTGCCGGGATATGGATGTGCGATGGACACCTGAATGGTCTCCGTGTCGAGTTTCTTGGCAAAATCGATGGTTTTGCGGATACTCTCGCGAGACTCACCAGGCAGGCCAACGATGAAATCGCCATGGATAGTCAACCCGAGTTTATGGCAATTGTCAGTAAATCGTTGCGCCATATCAATGGTGGCGCCTTTTTTTATGTTCTTCAGGATCTCCGGGTCGCCGCTCTCATACCCAACAATCAGTAGCCGCGCACCTGCGTCGCGCATAGCCTTCAACGTGTCGTAATCGGTAGTAACGCGTGAGGTGCAGGACCACGTGAAGTTCAGAGGCTTGAGCTTCTCGCAAAGCGCGATGGTTCGCTTCTTCTGATAGTTGAACGTGTCGTCGTCGAAGAAGATTTCTTTCAGGCCTGGAAAGTTCTCCAGCGCATACTTGCACTCTGCGGCAATGTCTTCGGCGGATCGAAGGCGCCAGCGGTGACCGGAATGTGTCTGGGGCCAGAGGCAGAACGTACACATGGCAGGGCAGCCCCTGGAAGTGTAGAGCGAAATGAACGGATTCAACAGAAAAGGTACGTTGTAGCGGCGGAAGTCGAGATCGCGCTTATAGGTCTTTGTTACCCACGGCAGCTCATCGAGATTCTCAATGAAACCCCCTTCCGGATTGTGAACAATCTTGCCGTCCTTGCGGAAGCTGACACCTGGCAATTCTTCCAGCGGTGTCCCGTTTGCGTAGGCAACGATCTGGTGATCGAACTCGCGCCGGACAATGAAATCGATGGCAGATTCGGCCAGTGCTTTGTCTGGCTCGACGGTAACGGGCGGACCGACGAAAGCCACCTTTAGCTTCGGGTTCACGTCCTTCATCATCTGGGCGATTTTTACGTCCACGGTGAAGCCGGGCGTGGATGTAAATAGCACAAGCAACTCGAAGTCTTTCCCCATTTCCACGGTGGCTTCAATGGAAATCTTGTGCGGGGGCGCGTCGACTACCTTGCTGTCAGGGAGCATTCCCGCCGGGTAGCAGAGCCAAACCGGATACCAGTAAGACTCGATCTCGCGCGAGGCCGGCCAGCGCGAACTCGCTCCGCCGTCAAAGCCTTCAAAAGACGGAGGATTCAGGAATAAAGTTCTCATTCGGCTCTCTTTAGTTTAGGGCACCGTCCTGCCCGCGTTCAATGATTCTGCAGGGAAACGGACACTGATACGCCTGAGATGTCGCATTACTGGCCCGAGTTGCTTCTTTCGCGCCGGAACATGGGTCTGCTTTGGCCGGATTTAGCCCCTTGGTACTGGTACCAGCGAACCTGCACTTCTGCTATTGCAATCCGGGTGGAAAGTGACTTTATTCCATGCTTTAGAGGCTGTCGGAGCAGCGGGCAGGTTTAGTACCTGACTGTTTGGGAGGTATAAATAACAGGCCTTTCTATTTCTATCTTGAGCGACAGAATAGTACGGCATTGTTTGATTAAAAGTGGCAAAACGTTTACGCTTTTCTTGTCGAGCAAATCTATTTGGTCTGGCGAAATAAAATGAAAATACTACACTTTGCTGCTCTCGTTCTAATGTCGGGATTATCGCTGATGGGCGCCAGTATTGGTGGAATCAGCATTGAAAATGGCGGTGTTCCGTTCCTGCTCCCCGGAGGTGAAAACATCGCGCTACTCGGCTTCCGCGACACTGTCGTGGGAAGCACTGTGACCGCGTCCGATGTTGATTCCCTGATACTCAGCGGCGGTTCTTCCGTGCTCGGCTACTTCAATGGACTTGCGACAGACAATGGAACCTATGCTGGCGGAACCCTGGACCCCTTCACAGCATTCTCGGTGTCTTCGGTCGACCGGGCATCCGATAACAAAGTCTTCGAAGGTGTCTACATGGTGTACTCAGCGGGAACAAACGTAGTATTCCGTGCGCGCGCAAACGGTGGTACAGCAACTGCAGGTCAGGGTACGAGAGACTTTCCGGGTGCTGATCCTACCAGCCCAGTACCCGAGCCCAGCGCAGTTCCCGAGCCGGGCAGCATTGCACTACTCAGTGCCGGTGCCGCGACTCTGGTCTTCTTGAAGCGACGATCGTAAGTCAGGTGCAGTTCAAGCGCAGCCGGGCCTGAAGACCTTGCTAGCCGTCCCGCTCAGAATGTTTCGCTTATTCTCGTCGCTGGTCGATAGCCGAAGAATCTTCGACATCTCGATGTCGAGATTCTCCGGCAAGTCCGATCCCGCCATGAGCCGGTTGCTCGGTACTCGTTGCAGGACCTCGATAACCTGGTGGGGCATGAGACTCGACAATTCGAGAAAAATGTTTGGGAACAACGAGGCGGCGACCATTGCCTCTCCCAGGAAGATTCCGCCTCCTCCGCAGTGAGCCAGGATGATGGTTAGCTCCGGGTATTGCCTGGCGGCCAGCAGATACATGGACGGCAGGGAGAAGGGAATACCCGTGCCGGTATGCACGATCAAAGCCATGTCGTTCGCAATCGCGGTCTCGAAGAGAAATGCACTCGATTCCAGCAGCGGATTCAAAGCCTGATATTGCGGCTGGAACTTCAGGGCACGAAAGCCGTAGAGTTCCCGGCAGCGCTGAACCTCGTCGCGGAACGTCTGCTCCGGTACGAAGGGATTCAGACAAGCAGCGCCAACAAAGCTCCCGGGATAATCGCGAAGCGCCGTCCCGATCTCATCGTGCTCCCGCCGGAAATCTTCAACGACAGGGAAAGGAATCGCCACCGACTGTTCCACGCCAA
>JACMLA010000087.1 GCA_014379815.1 Bryobacteraceae bacterium
TGCGGGTGGGCCGCGGCGAAAAGGTGCATCACAGCGGTTCGAGCGTTTCTGCGCTTCCTGATTGCTGACGGCAGATGCGCCGCCGGGCTGGACGCCGCCATTCCCGCTCTCGCTCATTGGCGGCTATCGACATTGCCGCGGTATTTGCAGCCCGAGGACGTTGAGCGCGTTATTGCATCGTGTGACCCCACCACGCCGGTAGGCACGAGGGACCGCGCGATTCTCCTCCTGCTCGCACGCATGGGTCTTCGTGCGGGCGACATCCTTCGACTTCGTCTGGGCGACATCGACTGGAAGGAGGCCAGCATCCGCGTCGCCGGGAAGGGCCGTCGTCAGGTATCGCTGCCACTGACTCAGGAGATTGGCGATGCGATCATTGCCTATATCAAGGACGGTCGTCCCAAGACCGACTCTGATGCCTTGTTCATCCGATCGCGTGCTCCTTTTCGTGCCTTCGCGAGCCACTGTGCTATCTCAATGATCGTTATCGAAGCGATGCGCCGGGCCGGCGTTACTTGCCCGAGTCGGGGAGCAGCCCATGTGCTCCGGCACTCCGTAGCAAGCTCTATGCTCCGGCAAGGCGCATCGCTACAGGAGATCGCTGGTGTTCTCCGGCACCGTTCGATTGCCACTACGGAGATCTACGCCAAGATAGATGTCATTGCCCTGCGACAGATTGCGCAGCCATGGCCTGAGGTGAAACCATGCTGACCAAGGACGTGCAATCGTATCTCGAGGTACGCCGTGCCATGGGATTCGCCCTCCATTCCGAAGGCACCTTATTGCAGAGTTTTGCGACGTTCTCCGAAGGCGCGGGAAACACCCATGTCTGCACGGAAACAGCAATCGAATGGGCTGGATTGGCACGATCTACAACGACGCGAGCGCGGAGGCTCGGGCAAGTAATTAGATTTGCGCGATACATCCGGGCAGAAGATAAGCGCCATGAAACGCCGCCAGCGGTCTTTGGCTGCGAAAAGGGGCCGCGCCCGACACCATACATCTTTTCAAGCGTCGACATCCGGCGTCTCATTCAAGCCGCATCCGAGTTGGGGCGGCGCAATGATTTTCGTGGCCGCACCTACAGCACGTTCTTTGCCCTTCTGGCGTGTACCGGTCTACGGGTATCAGAAGCGATTCGACTCTGTTTTGACGACATCACCTCGGACGGTTTGATTATCCGCTGTTCAAAGTTCCGCAAGAGCCGTCTTGTTCCTTTGCATGAAACTGCCCAGGCGGGACTGGAAAGGTATCTCCAGACAAGGCGCTCATTCGCGCCGTTCGAGAACCACGTGTTCGTTTCTTTGCGCAGGCGCCAGCTACTCGTCGGCGATGCCGAGACCGCCTTCCACCAGTCGATCGAAAAGATCGGCCTGCCACCGGCGCCGGGTAATGCGCGCCCTACGATCCACTCGTTGCGCCATTCGTTCGCCGTAAGGGCACTTGAAACCTGCCCCGATGGTCGTGATCGAATTACAAAGCACATGCTGGCGCTGTCAACGTACCTGGGCCATAGCAAGGTCGCCGATACGTACTGGTATCTGGAGGCGACGCCTTACCTGATGAGGAATATCGCGGACTCTTGCCAGAGCTTTTTCACTGGAGGCCGCCCTTGATTCTGCTCGCCCCACACATCGCGGCTTTCCTTCAGCAACGCTTACCCATAGAACGGCGCGCCAGCCCCAACACATGCGATTCCTATGCGCACGCCTTCCGCCTTCTGTTTGAATACGCCAGCATTTGCACAAAACGTCCACCCTCGCAACTACAACTGGAGCAATTGGATGCCCCGCTGATCGTGAACTTCCTGAACCATCTGGAAACAAAGCGCGGCAACGGCGCTGGCTCCAGAAACATCCGGCTCGCGGCCATTAAATCTTTCATGCGCTATATGGAATATCGAGCGCCCTCGGCGCTGGAACAGATCCAACGCATTCTGGCCATTCCCGCGAAGAAAGCTGATACTCGGCTTGTCAGGCACCTCACTGCCCAGGAAATGCAAGCGATTCTGGATGCCCCTAACCCAACTATCCGGGACGGCATCCGTGACCGGGCTATGCTTCATCTTTGTTTTGCGGGTGGACTACGAGTCTCTGAGTTGGTGGGACTTCGAATGGAGGATGTTGTGCTTCAACCGCAAGCCAGTGTTCTGGTCCACGGAAAGGGTAGAAAGGAGCGTTGTCTGCCGTTGTGGAAAGAAACGGCATCCGCTGTCCGTGCCTGGCTATCCGTGCGGGGTACAGTGCGTGTTCCAGACCTATTCCTCAATGCTCGCAATGACGTTATGACTCGTGCCGGTTTCGAATACATCCTCCGCAAGCACGTCCATACCGCTGAAACTCGTTGTCCTACACTTTCATCCAAACGAGTTTCTCCGCATGTGCTGAGACACACCTGTGCCCTAACCATTCTGCAAGCTACTAAGGATCTCCGGAAGGTATCTCTATGGCTCGGGCATTCCAGTATGCAAACAACAGAGATTTACACCCGCGCCGACCCGAGCGTGAAGCTCGAAGCTCTGGAATCGGTGATTGCCCCGAAGCTGCGCACCGGCCGCTTCAAGGCAACGGACAAGCTAATCGACCTGCTGAAGTCTGCCGTTATTATGCGGAGTGAAAAGCCTGCGAGATGACAGCGGGCTGTGCCCAGTAATCGCGGAGTCCGCATAAAAATGGACTCCGCATTAAACACGCCATTCTCCGACTGGGGCAACATCCTCTTCAACACGACCATCGCGACAGCTATTGCGGATCGGCTGGTCGAGAACTCAGAGATCTTCCTGCTCGGCGGCGACAGCCTCCGCAAGGCGAACAGCAACTCTGCTCCGCCCGAAGAGTAGCCGCCCCGGCCCCCGATCATGCGCCGCTCTGTGCGATAGCCCGGCGGAGGAGTCCGCCGGGTGAACCCCTCAACGGCGCTGCCAATGGACGGAGAGCCTTTCCGGCTCTCCGTTTCTGGTTCCTTCCATGTTCAACTTCAGCGCCAATCATCTGCTCCTGCTCTCGCGGACGGAGTATCCGTCGTGCGTGGTGTACCTGTTGCGGGACCTCGACACGCAGCGCGTTTACCGACTTCATGACTTTACCAAAGCCCTGCTCATCCAGCCCGATGTGGCCTACTGAGTAGCGGGCAAGGTCAACAGCGCCGACAAACTCTACCTCGTGATCGAATCGGTCCGGCCGGACACCAGACACACGCGATCCTCCACGGTTCCTGCTCCTGGTGACGGCGCGGGAGGGTCACCTATCGGCTGAATCGGAAGATGTTCCCGTCTGAACTGGACCAGTGTCCCCACGCGCCTCCGTTCACGGCGTCAACGTCGTCGTGTGTCCCCACAATGAAGTCGGGACACGCGCTGGCGTCAAAACCGGGGAAACTGCTGTCGTTCTATTCCGGGCCTAACAACAGCGACGGCGACGACAGAACTTGGTCAGGTGTGACGACTACTCGTCATTGATCTGATTGGGGAAGAGTTGCCGACCACGCTGGCGCAAACGAAATCGTCGACAGCCGGAGCGTGCTCCACGTTCCACTGCAGGCACAAGGACGAGGGTAGGTTTGCACAAGCGTTCACATCACCTCGGCTGGTGGAGGCTTACGGAGATCTGCTACCAAACCTTTGGAGTGCAACTTGGTAATAGGCTCCGTCCTTCCATCTACTGAAGTCCGGGATGAAGTATTCTCGGATTTCACGGGCGGTATCCTTTCCGGCGTCAGCGTCGAAGCATTTCCACGCGCGCAGCTTGTCAAACCGTTGTGTCGCAAATACGTCGGGCAACGATCGTGCGGGCGGAAGGTGCTCGGGTGCGACGATGGATACGCTTATAGGCGTCGCCATCTCCGGCTGTTCGCCCCAGCCCTCGCTTATCGCCTTTAGTCCCGTGAGAGCCGCTTCGTAGAGCGAATCTGCTACCGCCTCGGCGTTGTGCTTGGCCGCCGTGACCAAGTTGGCCAAAATGTCAATGCGCTGAAGTTGCCACCGACGAGTGAGAGCATGCAGCACATCGTCCGCACGGGGTTCAATGAATGCGAGTCGCTGAACGCAGGCCTCCTCTGAGCTGAACCGATCCGATTCGTAATTCTCTGCGGTCTACGAGCGGGAGTTGTTGTCCGAGATCCGGGCACAACGCCTTTAGGTCTTCAGCATTCACAGCGCTATCCTCTCAAACAAACAGGGAGGGGAATAGAATTCGTCAGCGTCCCGCCGACCAAGGGACAAATCCAAGTACAACTCGACGTCCGGCTGCGGGCGACATCAATGCAGAGAAAAGATGCTTTCAAAAGCTAGTCTGGAGACCAGTTCCGCTAGTGCGCACGTTCGTGCCGTTACTACCGGCGGTCCACAAGAGCCCCTCTATCGCGTCAACTTCCGGACGAGTGCTCCCAGACGCATGAACTCATCGAAGTCAGAGGGCTTCCGTAAGTATTCGGTAACGCCGAGCCGGGCCGCGGTCTGCCTGTCGGCTGGCGAGTTTGAAGATGTGACGATCACGACTGGAACGTGGCCACAGACGAGGCTCTGCTTCATCCGCTCAAGCAGCACATGCCCGTTTTTCTTCGGCAGGTTCAAATCAAGAAGTACGATATCGGGGCAAGAAATTTCCCCAGCATCAATTCGCTCGATGTAACGGAGCATCTGCTCGCCATCGGTGTGCACGATGAGCTTGCTGTCGAGTTTTTCAAACTGTAATGCCTCTTGAATGAGCAGCACGTCGCCGGCATTGTCCTCCGCGATAAGGATGTGCACGGGTCGTTTGTGGGTCTCAAAGGTCTCCTCGGGGGAGGGTGAAATAGAAGGCGGAACCGTGACCTTCACCTTCGGATTCGACCCAGATACGGCCACCGTAACGCTTGACGATCTTCTGGCAGATGGCGAGACCGATCCCCGTGCCCTGGTAGCGGCTGTTGTTGTGCAGCCGCTTAAAGACGCCAAAAATCTGCTCTCTATACTCCGGGTCAATTCCGATGCCGTTGTCGCGTACACAAAGCCTCCAGAAGTTTTTCTCCGGTTCTGCTGATACCTGAATTTGGGGGGGTACGTCACTGCGGTACTTAAGCGCGTTGCCGATGAGGTTCTGAAACAGCTGGAGCAGGTGCACCTCTTGCACGAGGACAGCAGGCAGGGGCACAGCTTGAACGTCTGCGTCCGCTTCCGCAATGGCGCTCCGCAGATTCGATAGCGCTGCTTGGAGAACGTCTGAGGCCCGCACCGGGTTCACGTCCTCATTTTTTACCGTGACCACCTGAATGTATGCGAGCAGATCTTCGAGAAGCGCCTCCATGCGTCTGGCTCCCTGCGTCGCAAAGCCGAGATACTGTCGGGCCGTGACGTCAAGCTGATCCCGGTATCTCGTATTAAGCATCTGGCTGTAGATGCTCACCATGCGTAAAGGTTCTTGGAGGTCATGGCTCGCTGAGAATGCGAACTGCTCAAGGTCTTCGTTTGCTCGTCGAAGCTCAGCATTCGAGCGAGCAAGCGCCTCGCGCGCTTCCTGCTGGGCGGAGATGTCGGTGTTCGTGCCAA
>JACMLA010000713.1 GCA_014379815.1 Bryobacteraceae bacterium
AGGCGATTGGGAGGCACTGGCTCGCAACGATATGGATGATGAGTGTTTCGCGACACCCGCGCCACTCGACGGGAAGCTTTACGTGCGCACGCGGTCGGCGCTTTACTGCTTTGCTGAGGGGAAAAGGTAGTCCTTACTTGGCGTCCAGATTGGTCATTGCGCTCCGCACCTTCATTAGGCAAAATAGGCCCATGGAATTGACCGTCCACATTCCCGATGAGGTAGTCCCGCAGCTACAAGCTGCCGGTGGCGATATGTCGCGTCGCGCACTTGAAGCATTCGCCCTTGAGGAATTTAAGAGCGGCCACATCACGAAACCGGAGTTGAGGCGCATGTTAGGCTTCGAAACGCGCTACAAGTTGGATGGCTTCTTCAAGGCCCATCAGTTTTACGACGGCTACACAGTAGAAGAAATAAAGGAACAAGTCGCAGTGATGAAAAACCTTGGCTTTTAATGCGTATTGTCGTCGCCGATACGACACCCATCCGCTATTTGACGGAGATAGACCATTTGGACGTGTTACCCCGGCTGTTTAAAGCTGTATTCATCCCCAACGAGGTCTATGAAGAACTTCAACAGCCAGCCACGCCGGCACTAACGCGCCAGTTATTGAAATCCGCCCCCGCCTGGTTAAGGATCGAACCCATAATGATGTTCGCCGAGGATCCATCGTTTGCTGGTTTGGATAACGGCGAGAAGGCCGCCCTTATGCTGGGCCTTCATCTTAACGCTGACCTGATCCTGATGGATGAGCGGAAAGGCGTAGCAGCGGCGCTGCAAAAAGGATTGCAGACTACGGGTACACTTGGAGTTTTGACCCTTGCGGCAGACTCCAATTTGCTCGATCTCGTGGATGCCTTCACGCAACTGCGGCAAACAAACTTTTACTGTCCACAAGGATTGATGTCCAAACTTCTGGACGAACACAGGAGAGCATAATCAGTTGATGGGACACGCCCGTGTTTCAAGCGAAAACCGGAATTTGACTCTGCAAGAACAGGCGCTGCAACCTGCCGGGTTTGATGTTATTCACGTGGAGAAAAGCGCCGGTACGGGTGGACACAATCGCTCGCGATGGCCGGTTCGCTTCTAGCTGCCTTTACTTTGCGGCCTTACTTTGCGTCGAGGATAGCTGCGTTCCGCACGCCCGTCTGCACTGCCTGGTCGATGGCTGCGTCGATCCGGCGACCGATGTTGTAGGACGACTTTTTCTGCACACCTGGGCTGACGACGTAGCCGACATACTCGGGTTTTTCGAACAGGAGCTTGTACAGCAACTTCTGTTTCTCGTCGGATTGCACTTTGGCGATCGTCATACTCTCTCTGATTTTATAGTATGAGCAAACGGCTACAGGGTCAATAGGAAGCACGGTCTGCGCCGGGAGGCCGCTTCTCAATGGCACGACCCGCAACATGTTTTGCCTCGCAGAGCATCGATACCTTCTTTGGCGATGATCGGCACCATGATCAGCGCGGCTACCGGGTCGGCCCAACCCCAGCCGAATAGCGCATTGAGAAGCAAACCCGCGAGCAGGATCACAGACAGATACGTACATAACTCAGTCTGTTTCGCGTCCGCTGTGAGTGCGCTGCTCCCGATCTGGGCGGCGATTCTGCGCTTTGCTTTCGCGAGCAGAGGCATGACCGCTATAGAGAAGAGCGCGAGGACGATCCCAGCCCAGCTCTCCTCCGGAGGTTCAGAAGTTACAAGGGACACGGCGGCGTCCGCAGCGACGTAAATCGCCAGCAGGATGAAGCTGACACCGACGATTCGCAACGAATCCCGTTCTGCTTTCTCGCGCCGGGAAGGTTGGGCATCGGAATGAAGACGCCACACCAGGCTGGCGCCTGACGTAACTTCAATGGCGCTGTCGATTCCAAAACCGATAAGAGCGGTGCTGCCTGACATGTATCCAGCGATTACGGCAACAAGTCCCTCCAGAACGTTGTAGGAAATGGTGACGTATTCGAGGTAGAGCCCTTTACGTACGTGCTTTGCCCTCTGTTGCTCCGGAATTGATTCTACGGAACCCGGTGCGGTCAGACCTGCTTCCTTTTGAACACGAAGGTGATGCCGCCTTTCCCTCCAATCTCCCCTCCGGTGCCCAGCAGATTCAGTGTGCCCTTAGCTGAGACTTCGGCGGTGACGGTGATCGAGTCTATGGTGAAGTTGCCGCCCTGCTCGGGTGGGTTGGAGAAGACGTCCTGCAGGCCACCGAGGAAGGTTTTGACGTTGGCCGAGAGGTCTTGTTTGGGCACCGTTACCTTGCCGGCTGAGAGGTAATCGGAGATCTTGATAAAGTCGGCGCGGTCGCCTCCGCTTGCGTTGAGGGGCTTGTCGTCGGCGCCTTCACGAACGAGAATCTCAAAAGCTTCAGAGCTCTGCTGGCTCACGGAGTTTCTCCTTGCCTGAGGTAGTTGTCACGATTCTCAAATCCGGGTTGCCATACAAGGTGTAGAGCAATCCCAGAGGGTTGTTGTGATTGTAGAGTAAATTTCGCCTTGCTTCGTAAAGTGACTGCCCGATAGTTTTGCCCTCCAATAGAGACGTGTAAAAGTATCGCGCGAGCAGACTGGCCGAATCGTCCGGCATGCGTGTTTCCGGCCCGATGAAGGCACGAAATTTCCAGTCGAGCAAAGTCCCGGGGAGAGTGGCGGCAACGGCAGGATCGATGCTGGACGCTCCACAGGCGTTGAAAAAGACGAGCGGCGGAACAATGTGGGGTCCCCGGCGTTTGCTCTTATCTTTGTCCATTTCCGCGAAAGCCTCTTTGATCTGACGCAGTGGGATCCTGAGGGGCACTTTGGCCTGATCGCTGAGGGTAAGTCTGGAACCTGGGCCATCGGTCGGATCGGTCTGGTAATGACAGGAAAAGTGGTGAATCTGGTGCATGCCTTTTGCGTCGTAGAAGCGGTTGCAAAACTCACCCAGCGCACCTCTCTCCGGAAGTGCAACAGCCGGCCAGGTGTCGAGGACCTTAACGCGATCCGGATGAGCGGCGAAGAAGTCCGCTTCATGTCCGCTCTGGTCGAGTGCGTAGTGGCGGAAGAACAGGACGGGAAGGTGAGGAGCAGCGATGAGCGCGTTGTCCTGATTCTGAATTCGTTTCGGGAAGACACGACGGATGACGGAGCCGAACCCGAGGTAAGCGCTGAAGATGTCCTGAGCACTTCCTTCCGTTCCACCGGAAACGTCGGGCAGAAGGGGAAGGATTTCAAACGGGATGGACTGACCACCACGAACATGAAGGTCGACGAGCGGGGGTGATTGCAGAGAGAGTACGCTGCAGAAGTCGAATACCTCGCCGGTTTGACCGCCGAAGAGTTCTGATAGCAAGTACAGTCCCTGCTCTCGAAGAACTTCTGCGGCGCGTTGTGCGCTCGTCAGTGAGACATCTGCGTGGGATCCGAGCTTTTGCTTGAACTTGTCGAGACCTTCCGCCATTCCCTTCCAGAGGGCGGGCAGCCCGGTCGCCGTCAGGGTCACATCGACTGTAAGCTCCTCTCCAGCAGCATTGCGCAACACCAGCGAGGTCCCGCCGGCATCGATGTGTACGCGGATTGTTAACGAGGCGCCCTGCGGCTCAGAACGGACGGTGTCCTCGCTCATGTCACGTACTGGAACCTTCGAAGTTCAATGGCGCGACTTGTAGCAGGCGGTCCTTCTGGGACACCTGAACGAAGAGGCGGTGCTTGCCAGGCGGGACGCGGGAGCAGGTAAAGCTCCACTCGCGGGGAGCGTCGCCAGGAACAACTGTGGCGGTGAGTCGTGCGGGCCGGAAGCGCAGAGTGGTGCTGACGATTTCGATGCGGAACTCCACTTCGCTGGCCTCGATACCTCCGGTGACGCGGAGAGGAACAGAACGTTCGAACCCAGGACGGGAGTCTGTGGGCGTGAACGAGACATGCAGGGCCATACCGTTGCCGGAAACGGGGCTTCGTTTGAGATGAATGTAGCCAGAGTAATTCGTTAGAACCCGGTCGCGGCGGGCTTCGAGGCGCGGGTCGGAAGAGGGCACGACAGGCCGGTCCAGAGCATCTTTAA
>JACMLA010000714.1 GCA_014379815.1 Bryobacteraceae bacterium
CAACAGCCGCAATGATTGCCGTTGCCAGTCCTCCCGTGAAGAAGTAATAGGTCGCGGTAACAGGTATCAAAAGCAGACCCGAACCAATCACAATCCAGGGCAGCGGCAGATCGCGTTCCTCGCGTGGAATCTCCCCTTTCCGGGCAGTCCGGCCAAAGGAGAAAGCACCGCGAAGGCTCTGCGCCAGCGACGACCGCATCCCGATCATCGTGTTCATCGCACCCACCAGCATCATGCCAACAGCGATCGGCCTCACCGTTCCGCGCCAGATCGTCGAAGCATCGCCTCCCGTCTGGACGGTCAGAATCAGTGGAATCAAAACCCACCACGCCAGCACGCCGCCGGCAATGTTGATGAACGCATATTGCGGCCCAATCAGGTAGCCAATCCCAATCAGCGCGGGAGACATCGCCGGAGTCGACCACGGCACGCCGCCGCCGCGTGGGAATGGCAGGAACCCTTCCACATACTCGCGGAAAACCTGCAGGCCCTTATCTGTCTTTAGGAATTGAATCAGGGCACCAAAGCCCATCGCGGAGAAGATATACTTCGGCGCGTCGCTAGCCCCAGCTCCGGCCTTTACAATGTTGGCCGCAGCCACGCTCTCCGGCCATGGCAGGTTGGCTTCTACACACAAGGGTCGGCGCAGCAGAATGATGAACAGCACGCCGATCAAGCCGCCACAGACCAGGATCGCCGTCGCTTCCCAATAGTGCGAGCGCAGATCCTTCCAATACCCGACCATGACGAATGCCGGGATGGTAAAGATGGCTCCTGCAACAAGAGCTTCGCCCACCGACGCGGCCGTGCGCGCAATGTTCTGTTCCAGCAGGGTTCCGCGAATGGCAGGAATCCGGAACAGAGCCAGTGCAATCACCGCGGCGGGAAGGGTCGCCGCTACCGTTTGTCCGGCACGCATGCCCAGGTACGCGTTCGCGGCACCAAACACCAGAGCAAGAAAAAGGCCGAGCGCGACCGCCTTTACGGTCATCTCGCTCGGCTCACGTTGAAACGTCAACTTACAAACATACCGCTAGGACAGCTTGCGGTATCGGGTTTAGAACATACCGCGCTTTTGTCCCGACATGTGCTTCATCGCCATGCCAACCGCCAGCGCTCCCAGCGTTTGCACCAGAGTCGGATGCTCCGCGTAGAAATCGCTGATCTGATCCACGATACCGGGGTTCTTGCTTTCCGCCTGCTGCGCCATCTCCTCCACCGCAGCCGCCGGAATTCCATCAGCTTGCTCTGCCGTCACCTCACCTTGTGGGGCAACCGGGTTTCCATGTTTCTGAAGGATGTTGCTCAGCATCCCCGGTCCGGCAGCAGCGATCAGCGAATTGAGTACGCGTGCTTTAATATCGCCATTGGAATTGCCAAAAAGCTGCCCAAGCATCTGAGCAAAAGGCGGTGTCTGATCGGAGCGGAACGCTTCCGCGAGTCCCCTGGAAAGGTCCTGTGACATTACGGAATTACCAGCTCCTGTCCCGGTTGGATCTTATCAGCGTCAGTCAGCTTGTCGCGGTTCGCTTCGAAGATCTTCATGTAATCGCTTGCATTGCCGTAATGCTCCTTGGCAATCTTCGACAGGGTGTCACCGGACTTCACCGTGTAAGTGTTGCCAGAACGGTTCCGGCTCGATTCTCCCGCGCCAGCAGCGGCGGGTTGCGGCAGACTGGAATCGATGTTGATATCGGCATGTAAGTCCGAATACGACTGATCTACCTGCTTAATCGCATTCCACAGCTGGTTCTTGACGTCTTCGTTCGGAGCATCGCCCTGGATAAGCAGTTTGCCGTTCTCGATGTGAACGTGATTCAGCCGGATCCCCATCTGCGGCGCGGCAGAGATCGCGGACTGGTACTTGGTCTTGAGCTGGTTCAAAAGTTGATCGTTATCGGCCATGGTTGTATGACACCGCAAACGCCTCGCCCATCACGCTAGTAGCCGTGAGGCGTTCTTTGCAAAATAGGTGAGGATCATGGAGGCACCGGCTCTCTTGATCGAAACCAGCGTCTCCATCATGATCCGGTCCCCATCGATCCAGCCTCGCTCGGCCGCAGCCATAATCATGCTGAACTCCCCGCTGACCTGGTATGCAGCCAGCGGGACATCGAATCGGTCCCGCGCCATCCGGATCACGTCCAGATACGCCAGCGCCGGTTTGACAATGATCATGTCAGCGCCTTCGGCCAGATCCAGTTCGATCTCCCGCATCGCTTCACGGGCGTTCGGCGGATCCATCTGATAGCTCCGCCGGTCTCCGAACTGTGGAGTCGACTCCGCTGCCTCCCGGAATGGTCCATAAAAGCCCGACGCATACTTGGCCGCGTACGACATGATAGGGGTATTGGAGAATCCGGCGCTATCGAGCGCCGACCGGATCGCCCCCACGCGCCCGTCCATCATGTCTGATGGCGCCACGATGTCCGCACCGGCCCGGGCATGCGAAACCGCACCTTTGGCCAGCCATTCCAGAGTGAGATCGTTGTCCACATAGGCGTCGGCGTCCTTGCCGACCACTTTTCCGCAGTGCCCGTGACTGGTGTATTCGCAGTTGCAAACATCGGTCACCACCAGCAGTTTCGGAACTTCCCGTTTGATCGCCGCAATCGCTCGTTGCACGATGCCGTCTTCGGCGTAACCACCGGAAGCCTCTTCGTCCTTTGTTTGTGGGATGCCGAACAGGATCACTCCACCGATCCCGATTCCCGCTACCTCGCGGCATTCTTCGACAATCCGGTCAATCGACAACTGAGCGTGGCCGGGCATAGAACGAATCTCCCGGCGCACGCCCTCACCCTCGCAGACAAATAAAGGAAGGATGAAGTTGGAAGGCTCGAGAGTAGTCTCGCGGACCAGTGTGCGCAAAGGCTCCGAAGCGCGCAATCGTCGCGGGCGGTGAACTGGAAAGGCCATTTGCCTAGTCTAGCCACTAGCCAATGAAGCTCACCGCGACACGAGTCTGTCTTTAACGTCTGCCGAAGACCTTGAATCTCGCCCTTAGATCTTTGTGGATCTGCTTCATCTCTGCCTTGCCCATACGCCGAACCTCAGCAGTCAACATCGTCATGCTTTGAAGCCTTGCTTCGTCTACCACCCCGACCACTGCGCATCCTGGTTCGCCGTCATGCCGGCAGTTGCGGAAACGGCAACTCGCAGCCAGTTCTGCGATATCCGAAAACGCGGCCTGTAATGAGTCTTCCGTTGTCCAGAGCTGGATTTCCCGAAGCCCCGGAGTATCGATCAGATAAGCGCCACCCGGCAATTCGAAGAGCTCGCGGTGGGTTGTCGTGTGCCGACCCCTGCTGTCCGATTCACGCACCGCGGTCGTGCGCAGCTCCTCGCGCAGCAGCAGACCATTACTGATGCTGCTCTTGCCGGCCCCGGAGGAGCCGAGCAGTACGGCAGTCTTTCCTTTTTCCAGCAGCGTTTTTACAGCATCGAGTCCGTTCTCCGCACGCGTACTCGACAGGATCACCGGAACGCCTGCGGCAACTTCGCGCGCCGCCGCCAGCTTGTCCGGGAGATCATCGGGATTAAGATCCGATTTGTTCAGAACCACAACGGGTTCCGCGCCGCTGCTATGGGCAAGAACGAGGTAGCGCTCCAGCCGCCGCAGGTTGAAATCCCCGTCCAGACCACAGACAAGAAGCGCCAGATCCACGTTGGCCGCGAGTACCTGTTCTTCAGCCTTTTCCCCGGCCGCTCTTCGCGAGAAGCAGGTCCGCCGGGGTTGCAGCCCTTCAATCAGGCCGTGCTCATCGAGGTTGACGTAGTCGCCTACGACAGGAAAGTCAGAGGGCGCTTTTGCCTGATGACGGAACGAGCCAGCCAGTTGCGCGGTACTCTCTCCCGAGTGCGTCAGGAGGCCATAAATGCCGCGGCTGGCATGAAAAACACGTGCAGAAATCTTTGGAAGAAATGTCATTTTGTTCGCAATCAAAACCGCAGAGACACTTGTCGTGTCTGGAGAAAAGGCCGCGGGTTGGCTTAGCGAACAATGACGGGCGTCAAGAGAGTAGGATAGCTACAATGAGGCTTGTCCGCAAGCCATATTGACTACCAGGTCGAGTACCTGAAGCGGGGTCTCGCCGAGCTGATACGCGAAGAAGAGCTCCACGACCGGATCCGCATCGCCACCGATGAGGGTCGCCCTCTTCGCGTCAAAGCAGGTTTTGACCCGACCGCACCGGATCTGCATCTGGGCCATACGGTCCTGCTCCGTAAGATGAGGCATTTCCAGGATCTCGGCCATACCGTCATCTTCCTGATAGGCGACATGACCGGCTTGATTGGTGATCCGACGGGCAGAAACATCACGCGTCCGCCGATGACACGTGAAGATATCGTCCGCAATGCCGAGACTTACAAAGCCCAGGTATTCAAGATCCTTGACCCGCAACTGACCGAGGTTCGCTTCAACAGCGAATGGTTCGATGCCATGCAGTTCCCGGACGTGATCCGGCTCTGCGGCAAGTACACGGTGGCGCGCTTGCTGGAGCGTGACGACTTTTCCAAACGGTTTCGGGAAAACGTGCCCATTTCCATGCACGAGCTGATGTATCCGCTGGTGCAAGGCTATGACTCAGTCGCTTTGCACTGCGATGTGGAACTCGGGGGATCCGACCAGAAATTCAACTTGCTAGTCGGA
Organism: Bryobacteraceae bacterium; assembly: GCA_014379815.1. Next base: position 4,655 of record JACMLA010000714.1, read on the forward strand.
CGCGATCTGCAACGCGATTTTGGACAGCCTCCCCAGATTGTAGCCACGACCCCTCTCCTCGAAGGCCTCGATGGAGTCGAGAAAATGTCCAAGTCGAAGGACAATTACGTCGGTATCGCAGAGCCTCCGGCAGACATGTTCCGCAAGCTGATGAACATGGATGATTCCCTGACTTGGAAGTATTACGAGTTACTCACTGACGTGCCCGTAACGACGATCGCCGAGATGCGGGCCGAGTCCGATCCCTTAGTCGCCAAGAAGGATCTGGCAGCAATAGTGGTTGCGCAATATCACTCAGTAGAAGAAGCCAATCGCGTCACTGCCGCCTGGGGAGGATTGCCTCCCGTAGAGACGCTGGAGCATCACACCGTGACTGATGCGCGCCTGAACCGTCTTCTCGTGCAGGCCAGGTTTGCTCCCTCCACTACGGAGGCAGACAAACTCGTTAAGGCTGGAACGGCTGTAACCGTCCATGTAATAGGCTCCGGGAATGAAGTCTCGTATGCAGGGCCGGCCCACAAGCTGACTCCCGGAGAGTACATGGTCCGGGTCGGAAAAAAGTATAAGCACATCACCATCTCCGATGCTCCTCCTGTCTGACAGTGTCCTGCAAAGCCTGGCTTCGTTGAAAGCCCACAAGTTGCGCTCGGCGCTAACCATGGTCGGTCTGACGATGGGCGTCGCGACTCTCATCACAGTCATGACCATCGTGCAGGGTGCCAACCTGTACGTCGAACAGAAAATTGCCAACCTCGGGACCAACGTATTCCAGGTCGCGCGAACGCCCTTCGCCGCTACCAATTTCGATCTCGTCCTAAAAGCTTTGAAGTACCGCAAGATCGACACGAATGACCTGACCTACGTCCGCGGCACGTGCGACTTGTGCGAGGCCGTAGGTGCGACCGGCAATACAAACGCGCGGGTAACCTACAACGATCGTGACCTGACGGACGTCGGCATTAACGGGCATACCGCGAACATGGGTGCGATCGACACCCGGACTGTGATTCAGGGTCGGTACTTCACCGAAACCGAAGACCAGCGAGGTGCACCTGTCTGTCTCATCGGAGCCGGGCTGGTGGAGCAGTTCTTCCCCGCTACCGATCCTGTCGGACGCGTGATTCGTGTCGCAAACATCGAACATACCGTGATCGGAACTTTCGAGAAAATTGGCTCCGTGCTGGGTCAGGATCAGGACACGTTCGTCATAATTCCGCTAACCGAGTTTCTAAAAATCCGGCCACGTTTCAGCCTCACTTTGAACATACTCACGCTGCCCGGAGAAGAAAACTTTGACCGTGCTCAGGACGAGATCACTGTGGCGCTGCGCGCGAAACGGCATGTCGCTCCCGGAGCCGAAAGCGACTTCTTCATCGGCACGAAAGAAAGCTACATCTCGCTCTGGAACAGCATCAGCGGCGCATTCTTCGCCGTTTTTGTGATGGTCAGTTCTATTTCAGCGCTGGTCGGCGGCATCGTCATTATGAACGTCATGCTGGTGTCGGTAACCGAGCGCACCAAAGAGATCGGGGTTCGGCGTGCCATGGGTGCCACCAGGCAGGACATCGCGCGGCAGTTTCTGACAGAGAGCGTTATGCAGTGTCTAGTCGGCGGAGCAATCGGCGTGCTCGGAGGCTTTGCCGTCGCCCTCTTACTGCAAACGCTAACGTCGTTCCCGGCATCGGTTCAGACCTGGGTTGCGTTGCTCGGGTTGACGATGAGTTCCCTGATCGGGCTCTTCTTCGGCATCTATCCCGCGATCCGCGCGTCCAATCTTGATCCGGTCGTAGCTCTGAGGGCCGACTAACGTGACGCGTCAGGAAGTTCGCGAAAACCTGATGGTGGCGCTCGACACGCTCCGGTCGCACAAAGTCAGATCGGG
>JACMLA010000715.1 GCA_014379815.1 Bryobacteraceae bacterium
GCATTTTCCCGCGTCAGTTCGGTCTGGGTCCACTCCGCGGAGGTGCGGGCCATGGGGTTGAACCACTCCAGATCCGCCAGTCCGACTGCCGCTTTATCGTGATTTCCCCGAATCACGTGAAGACACTCCGCACGCGCAAATTCCGCAGCGTAATTGGGATCAGGACCGTACCCCACGGTGTCGCCGCAGTTCAGAATACTGTCGTAGGAACCTTTGGCTTTTGACAGCACCGCTTCAAGTGCGGCCCGGTTTGCGTGAATGTCGCTGAGAATCAGATAGCGCACAGGCGAAGTAAAACTACCTCCGGAGGTGCGCCCAAACGCGCGGGTACACCGATCGTCCCAATGCCACGAGACACGTACATCTGCTTGTCGCCACGCTCATAAAGCCCATACGTGAAGGGAGTGTAGAAGCGCGCTGCATTTAACGTGGGATGCAAAATCTCGAGCGTGACCTGACCTCCATGAGTGTGGCCTCCAACAGTAAGATCGAAACCCTGCCTGGCCGCAACCGGGAATACATCAGGATTATGCGTCAGCAAAATATTGAAAGCCTTCGGATCAATCAGACTTTCCGTACCAACCAGATAAGGGAGTCCCCTGCGCTGATAATCCACACCTACCAGATTGACGCTTGAATCGCCAAAACGAAGCGGAACTGCCTGATGTCTCAGAAACCGTAAGCCCAGGCGAGCCGATTCCCGTTCGGTGTACTCTTCGGCCATCGCGAATCGCTCATGGTTTCCCAGACATCCCCAGAGTCCGGAAGAGGATCGCAATTGGGCAAGATTCCGGATGCAGGTATCGAGAGGGTCCCCTTTTGTACTGATCAGATCTCCGGTAACGACAGTCAAATGCGGGTCTGTTTCGTTCAGCATGCCAACTGCGCGCCGCAGTGTCGCTTCATCGAGAAACGCACTGAGGTGGATGTCAGTCAGTTGCGCGATCCGCAGTCCGTCGAGATCCTTAGGAAGACCTTTGATTTTCACATCGAGCTCGCGAAACGTGAGGTCGTCACGGCGAATGAATGCTCTGGTTCCGAGGACCACCGGGGCCGCTACGGCTGCGACCGCGGCCAGTTGAAGAACGCGTCTCCGCCCCGGCTCAAATGCCCCGGCAGTGCGAAGGATCGCTACGATGGCAGCAGAGTACAGAAGAATCCCGCCAGCGACCAGACCTGCGCACCGTGTCCACTCGAGAACGGAATGGTTGAACAGCACCGCGATCCTCTGGACTCCCAGGATCTCGTTGGTCCAGATCAGAAAGGCGCCAAAGCCTACCGCCCTGCGAGCCCACAACCGCCATTGCGCGTTGACGATCTCCGACGTGCAGCGGTACAGGAATAGAGCCGCTAACGTACAGGAAACAAGAACAGCTAAGTCGAGCATCTTCTTATGTACACTTCGGCTGGGTCCTGTATTAAGTGTACGGTCCTAGTGGCAACCAAGGCAGGTGAAGCGGCGCCCGTGACAGAGCGCGCAGCCGACCTTGGCGACACCTTTGTCGGAGTGCAGGTCCAGAAAATTCGTGGTGTGGCCAACCGGCTTCAGTGCAGCGCTGTTGTCGTGGCACTTCTCGCACGAAAACGGTGCATCGATGCGGTTATGGCAAACCAGACACTCGGCCATATGCGGAAATTGCTCTTCCGAGGTGGCATCGGCCAGTGCCATCCCGCGATGACACCCGGTACATGGATGCTTTATGCCATCCAGCTCCGCACGTAAGTTGCCGGGGTCCGACAGGTAAGTCTTTGCTTCGATTGCGCGCGCGACCGTGCTGGCGATCACGGGACCGAGCTTGATGTGGACCTGGTGATTGAACTTTTGCACTCCCGAACGCCTGGGTTGCTTTGGACGAAACGCACGTATGTTGTCCTGTTCGTGGCACCCCGCGCAAACTGCTGCCGCTGGAATCAGGCTGTCCGTAGCACTTTTGCTAGCCGGCGCCAACGCGTGACAGGTAACACATTCCAGTTTCTTTGCGAGGTGAACCCGATGGGAAAATTGAACCGGTCCATCCTCATCCAGCTGTGGCGGAGCCGCTGCACAAAGCGACACCGCCAGAAGAACCAACGCTACTTGTTGTAGGAAATTCGCCAAATCTTATTGCCGCCGTCGTCACTTACCAGCAAACTTCCATCTTTCATCGTCAGAAGACCGGTAGGCCGGCCCCAGACTTCGCGCTTGTCTGGATCCATCATCCAGCCCGTGAGAAAGGGCTGTGGCTCGCCAGCTGGTTTATTGCCGACGAACGGAACGAAGACCACGGAATAGCCGACGCGCTTCGACCGGTTCCACGAACCATGGAGAGCCGCGAAGACGCCATTCTGGTAGCGTGCAGGAAACTGTTTGCCGGAAGAGAACTTCCAGTCGATCACGGCCACATGCGCGCCCAGCGAGACATCGGGTGTGATGGTTTTGGCGACCAGATCGGGCTTCTGGCCCTTACTCCGGGGATCTTCGTTCGGCCCGAAGTACGCGTACGGCCAGCCGTAAAACCCGCCTTGCTGGATGTGCGTCAGGTAGTCCGGAACGAGTTCGTCGCCCAGCTCATCCCGCTCCTGCACGGACGCCCAGAGCTGACCAGTTCCCGGCTGAAAGTAGATCGACGTCGGATTCCGTGTACCGGTCGCAAACAGTTCATAGCCCGATCCGTCCGGGTTGTACCGGCTGATGGCCGCACGCTGTTCCGGCTCGCCTGTCGACACGTTCGAGGCAGAGCCAATGCCAAGGTACAGCTTCTCACCCTTAGGATCAAAGGCGATGGTGCGGGTCCAGTGCCCCTTCCCAATCTCCTTCATACTGATGATCTCTTCGCCTTTGCCAACCGACACGGCTTTGGCGTCGTACTTGTAGCGCTTCACAGAGGTGGATTCCGCGACGTACAGGTAGTCTTTCCACCAGGCCATTCCATATGGCTTGTCAAGGCCCTCAATCAGTTTCCGCCCAGTCGCTAGAGGCTTTCCGTCCTTGCCGGTCATCACGGCCACTGAGCCTTTCTCAACAGCCTCAGTAACCAGGATTTCACCGCCCGGAGCGTACAGCATGATCCGGGGCTTATCGAAGCCAGTGGCGAACTCGTCGATTTTGAAACCTTCAGGAACGCTAAGCCGGGCACCATCCGGGCGGTCGACTACCTGGGGACCGTTGCGAACTGAGGGAGTCGCGAACGGCGAAGGGAGCTTAACGGCTGCTCGCTGAGTTTGCCACGCCAGAGCGGCTCCGGCTAACAACATAGGCGCAACAAGGAATGTCGTAGAACGCATGGTCTCTGTCACTATGATGCCCCGATCGCCCACGACGGAGGCAAATACTCCTGTGCCTACACTGAAACCAGATGCGTAATCTCGTTCTCGCCGGTGTCGCTGTGGTTCTGTTGGTTCTCGTAGCGGCAGGGTATCTGACATCAGTGGCACCTGCGGTTCAGTTTCAGCCTGCAATCACGGCAATCGGGGACGCTACTCCTGTCAACCTCCGGGTTACCAGCCCGCACGGCGTACGCGAAGTAAACATTGCTGTGGAACAAAGTGGAAAGCGATACAACCTGTTCCAGAAGTCGAATCCTTCCCGGCGCTGGTCTTTCTTCCGGGCTTCTGACGAGCCTGTTGTTATCTCTGCCCAGATAGGGAAAAAACAAGCTCCGGAATTGAAGGAAGGCACGGCACGGCTGATCGCAACTGCGGTTGGCAATGATTTTGCCGGTAAAACCGCCAGCACGTCAACGGACGTTCAGATCATTCTCCAACCGCCTGCAGTCAGCGCCGATGGCTTTCAGCACTACGTAAACCAGGGCGGAATGGAGCTGGTGACTTTCATTACGTCAGGCTCTTGGAATGAAGCGGGAGTGCGCGTCGGAAAGTACACATTCCGCAGCTTTCCACTTCCTGGGAAAGGAGAGAACGAACGCTTCGCCATGTTCGCGTTTCCGTGGGATGTTTCGCCCGAAACGATACCCGTGGTCTACGCCAGGAATACGGCTGGAGCAGAAGCTACCGCGCGCTTCTGGTTCAAGCTGTTCCCAAAGAAGTTTCGGTCCCGCGAGTTGCCTCTGGAAGACCGTTTTCTGACCAAAGTAGTTGCCGAACTCGACCCCAACGGAAGCGGGTCACTTTCCGATCGCTTCCTGAAGATCAATGGCGAGATGCGTCGGCAGAACAATCAGCAACTGGCCGATCTTCGACTCAAATCCGAGCCGAAAGTTTTGTGGCAGGGTCCATTCTTTCGCCTGGGCAAGGTCGAATCATTCTTCGCCGATCAGAGAACTTACCTGTATAACGCAAAGAAGATCGACCAGCAGATGCACCTCGGATTCGATCTCAGCGATGTGCAAGGGGCGCCGGTCCGGGCAGCCAACTCAGGTCGGGTTCTGCATTCGGGTCCTCTGGGAATTTATGGCAACTGCATCGTGCTCGACCACGGTTACGGACTGCAATCGATTTATGGGCATCTGCGCCAAATCGACGTGAAGCCTGGAGAGATGATAGCGAAAGAGCAGGTGATGGGTAAGAGCGGGGACACGGGGTTGGCCGGAGGCGATCACCTGCATTTCTCAATGCAGATCGATGGAGTGCAGATCAACCCAATCGAATGGTGGGATGCTCACTGGATCCAGGATCGGATCTTAAGCAAACTGCCTCCACAAGGCTGAAGCTACGCCGTCGTCCTCGGGATAGATCAGGTCCTGCGGAGCAATATAGGTAAACCAGATTACGGCGCACGCAGCACAGAGGAAGAACAGCGCAAACACGAGGAAAAGCCTCGTCAGGCCCGAGCCGATTTCGAGGTTAGGGGTCAACTCTTTCAACTGACGCCTGGCGACTTTGATCTCACCCATGCTGATAACGGTGACTGCCAGGCCGCAAACATACACGCCCGCAGCGATTCCGTCCGCGTAGTAAGGTCCATCCACCTTCAGAACCCACGTGGCCGCGAGAGCTAGTCCGAGGTTCAAAAGAAGGTGAAATCGAACGGTTCGCTCGAGCGTTCGTTCGCGCCGGAGACCTTCAATTTTGTCCTGTGTCTTCGCGGAAAATTCCGGGTCTTCCGATATCTGGTTACTGAAAGAAAGTTCTGGCACGTGATAATAAGCCAGTGGCCAACCCGCTGCTTGAGATCCAGTTTCGCATTCCGTTCGACAAAATTGAAGCCAGTCACGTGGAGCCGGCAGTTTCCGAGTTGCTGGCAGAAGCAAAGCAATCCCAAAAACTTCTGAGCACAAGCAACGGACCTCGCACCTTCGCAGCAACTCTGGGACAACTGGAAACCCTGACGGAGAAGCTGGACTACGCCATGGGAGTGATACGTCACCTGGAGTCCGTGGCAACGTACCCTGCCCTGCGCGAAGCCTATAACAAAGTGCAGCCGGAAGTCAGCCTTTTCTACAGCGGCATCGTACTCGATGCTGGGATCTGGACCGCCATCAAAGAGTTTGCTGCCACAGACGAGGCCCGGCAACTGGGCGGGGTTCGCGCCCGCCTCCACAAGAAGACGTTAGAAAGCTTCCGCCGAAATGGTGCGGACCTCGACGAAGCCGGTAAAGCAAAGCTCCAGAAAATCGACGTGGAGCTCGCGCAAGCAACGACGAAGTTCTCTGAAAATGTTCTGGACTCGACCAACGCTTTTGAACTCGTTATAACGGAGCAGGAACGCCTGACTGGGTTGCCCCCAAGTGCTCTGGAAGCGGCGCGAGAGAGCGCTATCCAAAAGGGAGCAGAGGGCTGGAGGTTTACCCTCCAGGCACCCAGCTATAACGCAGTCCTGACATATCTGGACGACGCTTCGACGCGGCAACTGATGTACCGGGCGTACATGACCCGGGCTACCTCCGGGGAGTTCGACAATGCGCCCCTGCTCGATCGTATTCTCCTGCTGAGGAAGCAGAAAGCCGAGCTGCTCGGCTTCTCGAGCTTTGCCGACCTTGTGCTGGAAGACCGGATGGCGCACACGGGCGACAAGGCTCTGGCATTCCTCGCACATCTTGGTGAGAAGACCGTCGAACGCTTTCAGGAGGAGAACGCTGAGCTTTCCGCGTTTCGCAAAAGCCTGGAAGGTGCGGAGGCGCCGGAACTTCAACCCTGGGATGTTGCTTACTACGCCGAAAAGCAACGCGCTCGGTTATACGACTTTGACGAAGAAGCACTTCGCCCATACTTCCCCGCGGAAAACGTCCTCAGCGGCCTGTTCGACCTTGCCCATCGCCTGTACGGAATCCAGGTTTGCGAAGAAGAACGCCCCGGGGTGTGGGACGCTGCAGTCCGCTATTACTCCATCAGAGACAACGACAAAGAGGGCCCAGTGCTCGGCTGCTTTTACGCGGACTGGTTTCCCAGAGAAACCAAGCGTGGGGGTGCGTGGATGGATTCCTTCCTTACCGGACACCGGCTCGACGATGGAACGTTTGAACCGCATCTTGGGCTGATCTGCGGTAACCTGACACCTCCGGTCAACCAGAAGCCTGCCCTGCTTACCCATCGCGAAGTAGAGACCGTGTTCCATGAGTTCGGCCATCTGTTACACCATTGCCTCAGCCGGGTCGAGATCCGGAGTATGGCCGGTACGAACGTGGTCTGGGATTTTGTAGAACTCCCTTCCCAGATCATGGAAAACTGGTGTTGGGAACGCGAGTCCCTCGACCTGTTTGCCCGCCATTTCGAGACCAGCGAAACGCTTCCGGAAGACCTCTTCGCAAAGATGAAACGGGCGCGTACGTTTCGTGCTGCTAACGCCCAGATGCGCCAGCTCGGTCTTGCGAATCTCGACCTGCTGCTTCACGTGGCTTATACCCGCGATATCGACGGCGATGTCCTGAAATACTCTCTGCGCCAGATGCAGCCTTTCTCTCCAGCGACGTTACCTGACGACCACGCCATGATCGCCGGCTTCACCCATTTATTCTCGAGTCCGGTAGGCTACGCCGCCGGATATTATTCGTATAAGTGGGCGGAAGTTCTGGAGGCCGACGCATTTACGAGATTCCAGAAAGAGGGGATTTTCAGCGAGTCCGTCGGTCGCGATTTCCGGGAGAACATACTTTCCAGGGGCGATTCAACCGAACCATCTGAACTGTTTCGCGCATTTATGGGACGCGATCCGGACGTAAGCGCTCTCCTCAAGCGCTCTGGACTCGTACCGTAGATTTCTCCAGAGGTACTTTCGACAGTGGCAAAAAGTACGGAGTAAAGCTTCTCGACAACACTCCTATCTTGTTGCAGCCCAGGTCTGGCACGTGAATTGCCTTACGAATCTTGGGAGATATCTCAATGAGACTCACAACTTTTATTGGACGAACGGTTCTGACGGCAGGCTTCGCCATGTCGCTAACCTTCGCGCAGGGCACCACCGGTACAGGCAATCTGGGGGCGACCGGACCAGTTGGCAAGGCACAAGATCCGAATAGCACCGTAGGTCAGCCTACGACGCCGGGCACAACTCAGGACAACACCCGCAGTCGCACAGGAAACATGGACCAGAGCGGATCGGCAACCGGCGACCGCAGCATGGACAAGAAACCCACTGATCACAGCGGCCACATGTCCGGCGCGGCAGGCCACAGTGGGGCCGGCGGTCGCATGGATGGAACGGGATCCTCCATGGTCGGGAAAAGTGATAGCAGCTTCATGATGAAGGCTGCGATGGGCGGGATGGCCGAAGTGCAGATGGCACAAATGGCTCAGCAGAAAGCATCGAGTCAGGAAGTGAAAGACTACGCTCGCAAACTGGAGCAGCATCACACGGAAGCAAACGACAAGCTAAAGGCGATTGCACAGGAACGGCAAGTCCCCTTGCCAACCGACATCGGGTCGGAGTACAAGATGATCGCCGGCAAGTTGCAAAACCTTAGCGGCTCGGAATTCGACAGGGCCTACATCAAGGCAATGGTGGCGGATCATCGCAAGGATGTCCGTGAGTTCGAGAAACAGTCGGCCCGCGGAATGGATTCGGACCTGAAGAGCTTTGCGTCCTCTGCACTGCCAACCCTGAAAGAGCATCTTCAGAGTGCGGAACAGTTGAGCACTTCATCACGTTCACGCAAGATGGACAAATAACTTCTCTTCCAACGAAGGGAACGGAAAAACGCCGCGAGCAATCGCGGCGTTTTCTATTTGCGAAGGGAACTTTGATAAGAAAACAAGGAACAGCAGATATCGAGATCTGGCCGAATGAGGCGCGCGTCTACCTCCCAGGCACTATTCGGTAAAGCACGCGCAAGAAAGCGGTAACGCATTGCTTGCTCTCCAGGCAGATCGAGGTAAAGAACACTTCCGGGCAGCGTCTCACGACCTTCCGAACTTCCTACCCGAAGATAAGCGTGGAACAGCTCAGTCATCCGCTCACGTTGTTGAATACTTGTGACCGCTAGTGCGAGAGAGGACCAACGGAGGGGTGCCATGCTAAACAGTTTCGCTCGTCCGTTCAGGAGGGATATTAGGACGTGACACCTGTGGCTGTTAGAACTTTCGGAATGATGATTGGTGGCGAGGAAGTCGACGGCACCAGAAGCTATCCAATCAAGCTGCCTTACGACCGTTCCGTGCAAGCCGAGGTTCAGGAAGGCGACCGGGAAACACTCAACGCGGCGATGGAAGCGGCGGTACGCGCTGCTCCCCTGATGAAAGCCATGCCGTCTCATGAGAGATCCGATCTGCTTTTTCGCGTCCGCGACCTTCTACTGCGTAGCGCGGAAGAGATGGCAAAACTGCTCGTGAGTGAAAGCGGTAAACCCATTACAGAAGCACGCACCGAGGTCGCACGGGGCACGCAGACGTTACTGTTTTCGGCAATGGCGGCACGAGACCTGCGGGGCGAAGCCATTCCCATGGATGCGGCTCCCGGGGGCGAAGGCAAGATGGCCCTGACCACTCGCGAACCGCTCGGCGTGATTGCAGCCATAACGCCATTTAATCTCCCGCTGAATCTTGCCCTCCACAAAGTTGCCCCTGCCGTTGCAGGCGGCAACACGGTGGTCCACAAGCCATCAGAAGTGACTCCGCTTTCTGCGTTGTACCTTGCCAAGCTCTTTATGGAAGCAGGTGCACCTGCGGGTGCGTACAACGTGATTACCGGAGACGGTGAAGCAATTGGACGGGCTCTGGTGGCTGACGAACGTGTCGCGATGATCACCTTCACAGGAAGTCGGGAGGTCGGCAAAGAGATACGGGCGGCAGCCGGTCTGAAGAAGGTGACCCTGGAGCTTGGCGGAAACTCACCGGTGATTGTCTGCGAGGATGCCGATCTCGAACTGGCTGCGGCGCGGTGCGTAGCCGGGGCATTCGGGCATAGCGGGCAAGTTTGCATTTCTGTCCAGCGCATCTCCGTGCACGAGTCGGTTGCAGACAACTTCATTGAGCGCTTGAAGTCCGGTGCCGAAGCACTGCAGATCGGTGAACCTTTTGCAGAATCGACGCAGATCTCCTCCCTGATTTCCGAGGACGAAGCGAGACGCGTTATGGAGTGGATCGGTGAAGCTGTGCGCGGTGGTGCCCGTCTGGTGTGTGGTGGACAGCGAAGCTATGCCACTGTCCGACCAACCGTCCTGGCCGATGTTCCAGAGGACGCGCGCGTCATTTGTCTTGAAGCATTTGGACCCGTAGTCTGCGTGAATCGCTATTCCGACCTGCCTGACGCGGTAGCCCGTGCAAACAGCACCCCGTACGGTCTTCAGGCCGGGCTGTTTACCCGGGACTTGAGTCGGGCATTCTCCATGGCACACAAGATCGAGGCGGGCGGCGTGATGATCAACGAAATTCCCGGATTCCGGGTCGACCAGATGCCCTACGGAGGCGTGAAGGAAAGCGGGATGGGCCGCGAAGGTCCCCGCTATGCAATCGAAGAGATGACGGAAGCCAAGCTGATCTGCTGGCGCTAAATCGCTTCAGGGCTGACGCTGCTCGGCAACAGAGCGGTGCGCAAGCTCACCGACAACGGGAAGCGAATAGGTTCGATCCTGGGAGACCTGAACAAGCATGAAAACCTGCGCGGCAAAGATTGCCAGGTGCAGAGTCCCCGTCATAAGCTGCGCGATTCTGGAGCTGCCCATCTCGAAAAAAGGGCTAATGACAACTTCCACGAGAAGCCAGGTCACGAACAGATAGAGCCCCTGAAATGCGTGGAATCGGACATCGCTGTTTCGCTGAAAACGCGGGGAAGCCAGCACAACAATCGAGGCGATCCAGCCAGCGAGGGGCACATAGCAGATCAGAGCCGCGTTTTTAGCTGACACCGACGCAAGAAGATCTCCGCCGCCCTTCTTGGCGGACGCTTTCGCAGCAGGGTCTTCTTGCTTCGAGCCGCAGCGCGCGCAGAATCTGTCCCGATCCCCTACCTGATTCCCGCATCTGGTGCAAAACGGCATCTGCTTACTATTACGTTAGGTGACACAGTCTTGTTCACGCAAGGTTTTGCCGGATAGGACCGGACAGACGCCCGATAGGGCCGGACACAAATGATACGATGCGGACCATGCGATCTGTATGGAAGCTGGCAGCCGTTTGTCTGATGACAACGGCCCTGTACGCAGCCAAGCCGCTGCAAGTCTTTTTCGTGGATGTAGAGGGTGGACAGGCTACTCTCGTCGTGACTCCCTCAAAGCAGTCCATGCTCATCGACACCGGGTGGCCTGGCTTCAGCAATCGCGACGCGGACAGAATTGCGAAGGCGGCGAAAAGCGCTGGAGTCAAGGCAATCGACTACGTGGTGATCACTCACTACCACCGGGATCATGTGGGCGGAGTCGCGCAACTTGCTGCGAAAATTCCAGTGAAGAACTTTGTCGATCACGGGCCTAATAACGAAACAGGCAAACAACCCGATGAACTGTACAAAGAGTTTGAAGAAACAGCAGCCAAAGGAAAACGCATGAGCGTCAAGCCGGGAGACGTTATCCCGCTAAAAGGTGTTGACGTGAAGGTCATCACTGCCAACGGAGACTCGATTAGCGGGGCAGGCTCTGCTAACTCCCTCTGTCCGTCTGCAGGAGCGAAAACGTACCCCGAGGATCCTTCCGAAAACGCCCGGTCCTTAGGTGTGACCATCGCGTATGGAAAGTTCCGCATGATCGATCTTGGCGACCTGACCAGTCAGAAGGAGCTGGCGCTGGTCTGTCCCGAAAACAAGCTCGGCACCGTGGATGTGTACCTGACCAATCATCATGGCCTCGATACCTCCAATTCGAAAGAACTGGTGCATTCTTTGCGTCCCCGCGTCGCCATCATGAACAATGGAGCGAGAAAGGGCGGCGTACCTTCTGCCTGGAAGATTGTGCGCTCCTCGCCGGGGCTCGAGGATCTTTGGCAGGTCCACTACTCCATCGAAGGCAAGACAGAAGCGAACTCGCCTGAGACCTTCGTGGCCAATCTGGACGAGAACTGCCAGGGCCAGCATCTTAAACTCACTGCTCAGGCTGACGGTTCGTTTGAGGTAGTCAACAGCCGTAACAAGTACAC
>JACMLA010000716.1 GCA_014379815.1 Bryobacteraceae bacterium
GTCGGGTTGGGCCAGCAGCGCGTCTGCCAATGGGCGCGAGGCGAGGTAGGGGTCGAAGGTGATCATGGCCAGACGCGCGGCATTCAGGAACAGAATCATCGAAGCTGCGAGACCGAGATACAAAGGCAAACCTCGCAGGCGCGAGCCGGTCAGCGCGAGACCAAGTGACGCCATGCCCGCCATTAGCAAGGGAAGGCGCAGGTACGCGAGGGACTGAAGCGTGAGATCTCCCATGTGCCCCAGAGATAGCGTGTAGGCCTCAAAGCCCTGGGTTCGCAGCGCATTGGAAATATCACCTGGAGTTGGCAGATTCCATACCTGCGCATACAAAAACACAATCGCAAGAGCCGCGATCGCACCAATGGCTGCAATCATCAGTGCCCCAGCCCTTGGCCACACATCACTCCGAACCATCGAACATCCCATCAGCAACGCCAGCGCCGGATAGATCGGCATCGAGTAGTATTCCTGAGTCGTCGACAGGGTGAAGAAACACATCACAAAGCCGATCCAGCAAAGCGCCATCACCCGCATATTCCCCGCCCGATCGGTAGCCCGATACGAGAGCTTCGCAAGACCGGGCAAAAACGCGCTCCACGGGAAAAACCAAAGCAGGTGGAAGAGCCAGAATAAGTGTCGTGGGACGGTGTTGTAATCCCGCGGATAGCGCATGTTCAGGAATCGGAACACGTGCTCATTCAGGAAATAGAACCAGAAGAAACCATGGTACTGGCCGGGTTCACTTCGCGGAGTCCAGTCGAAGTACGGCGGGTTTTGCAAAGTGGCGAGCACATGCCAGGGCGCAGCCAGCAGCAGGATGATTGCCGCACCAGTGAACGGCCGTATCCTTTGCCAGGTCCGTAGTCGCAGCAGCTGACCGGTCACCAGCAGATACACAAACGCGGCACCTAGCGGGAAGACTGCCGCGATCAGGCCTTTCAACAGCAGACCAACGGCAATAGAGGCAGCAAACACACTCGCCCACAAAACAGGACTGGCCTCCTGTTCTTCCAGCGACCGCAGCAGAGCCCACATGGCCAGCGCAATCGCCGCCGTCAGAATCACGTCAGGAATCAGAATGCGGGTGAACAGCCACAGTCCAATGCAGGTGGCAATCACCAGACCCGCGTAGAGACCTTCAAATTCCCCAAACGCCCACTTGCCGATTCGAAATGTCAGATAACAAAGCCCGATGGTGCACAGTGCCAGTGGCAATCGCGCCGCCCAGTCGTGCACTCCGAAAACGGCATAGGAGGACGCCATCAGCCAGTAAACCAGCGGCGACTTCTCCAGATAAGCAACGCCGTTCAGCCGGGCCGTAACCCAATCCCCGGAATCCAGCATGTTCCGCGCAATCTGAGCCTGTACCGCGTCCACATCGTCCATCAGGGAAGGTGGACTAAAACAAGCTACAAGGTAGATCGCGGCGGCAACGAGGATGACGATCAGGCCGGCAGGTATTGGGAGGCGATGGTCTCGTCGCGCCTCTGGTCTGAGGTCTTCGAGGGCGCCTGGATGTTCCATCGATCGATCCAAAGCATCAAGGTTAGCAAGCCCCAGATGTGGTAACCCAGATTCTCACGGCGGTCCAGATGTCTAGCGACAAAGGCGTGCAGCACCGGCCACTGGAATAGCCCAGCAGCCTCCACCTTTTCTCTGCGGATGGTATCCAGCACAAGCGGCTTCAACACAGTCCGGAGCCACTGATGCGCAGGAATATCAAAGCCTTCCTTCTTGCGCGTCAGCACCGATTCCGGCAGCTTGTCCCGCATCAATTCCCGCAGAACAAACTTCAGCGAAGATCCGCGGATCTTCAGGTCATGCGGCAAACGAGCGGCAAACTCCACGATGCGGTGATCCAGAAACGGCGGACGCACTTCCAGCGAATGCGCCATGCTCATGCGATCCGTCTTGTAGAGAATGTCGTCAGGCAGGTAGTAATTCTGATCGACAAACAGAAAGTCACCTGACAGTAACTGGGGCCAGTGACGGAACAAGCCAGGCTGCAGCAAAGCCTCGCGCTGCCCTGCGCTGAACGTTCCATTCCAGAAGAAATGAGCCTGATCCGCTGGCAATAGCGAGCCTTCCAGCATGCGCCGGACTTTGTAGTCCCACCCAATCTTCTCGTCGGACACAGGGATAAGTTGGGATGCCTGCGCAGCCATCTTCCGGAAATGCCGTGGTACCGCACGAAGCTTCTCGGCGTACGAATCTGCCAGATACGTGTTATACCCGCCAAACAGCTCATCGGCACCTTCGCCGCTCAGCGCGACTGTCACCTGACCTCGACACATTCGCGAGAGAAACCAGACCGGCAGAGCCCCCGCATCCGACGACGGCTCGTCAGAGTAGTACGACATCTGCTCGATCGCATCGCGAAGTTCCACGTCGGGATTGAGATCGAACTCATGGTGATCGGTGCCGTACCGGGAAGCAATTTCGCGAAACCACTGGCTCTCGTCGAAACTGCGTCCTTTGAATGAGACGGAGAAAGTCTTGAGCGAGACTTTGTGCTCCGCCGCGTAATGCACGACAGCCGAAGAGTCCAGACCGCCACTGGACCAGACACCAAGCGGGACATCGGAAACCATGTGCTCGGCAACGCTGGCCCGCAGCAGAGAATCCAGTTCTTCTTTGGCCGAATCGAGGGTGTAAGGCTCAGGAGCAAACTCCAGAGTCCAGTACGCGTCGGTTTGAATGCGCCCGTCGACCCACTCCATCCAGTGACCCGGAGGCAGCTTACAAATTCCTTCGATCGCTGTCCACGGGCCGGGGATGTAATTCAAAGACAAGTACAGGTTCAAGCCGACCGGGTCTATGCGTCTCTCAATCTCCGGATGAAGAAACAGGGTCTTCATCTCGGAACCGAAATAGAGTTCTTCGCTACCTGAGGAACCGCGCCGCCAGAGATATAACGGCTTAATCCCAAGCCGGTCGCGGCACAATACAAGCCGTCGTTCGCTCTCTGTCCAGATGGCGAAAGCAAACATACCTCGCAAACGTTGGAACGAGGCTTTGCCCCACTGCAAATACGCCTTCAGTACGACCTCGGTATCGCAGCGCGAACGGAACGCCACGCCGAGAGCTTCGAGCTCCCGCCGGATCTCCCCGTGGTTATAAACTTCGCCGTTAAACACGATGATTGAAGCGCCATCGTCGCTCCGCATCGGCTGATCGCCGCCGTGCAGATCGATGATCTTCAGCCGCACCGCCGCCAGCGAAACGATCTCGGATTCGAACGTTCCCGACTGATCCGGTCCACGGTGCCGTATGCTGGCGGCCGCCTGGTGCATCCTCTGCGGATCGCCCGCTTCGCGCAGGTGAGTATAGCCAGCAATGCCGCACATATAGAAGACCTATTCGTACCGCAATGCTTCAACCGGCACAATTCGCGAGGCATTGTGGGCCGGATACAGAGTCGCGATGAAGCTCACAAAAATGGCGATACCCGCAACCCAGATCGCGTCCATAGGTCTCGGGTCGAAAGGCACGTACGCCAGCGAGTACACCGACTCATCCAGCTGGAGCCAGCGGTACCGGTCA
>JACMLA010000717.1 GCA_014379815.1 Bryobacteraceae bacterium
CTTCTCAACAACCAGAATCCCACCCCAGGCATCGACTACGATTTCCTGGCCCGCAGCGCCTCTGCCTCGGTTCTGTGGACGCCCCAGTCCGCCAAGCGCATCCTGCTGCAGGGGACTTACTCGAGGAGTACGATTCGGTCCGATACAACTTACATCGCGCCCCAGTTTTTCGAGCGGGAGCGCTCTCTGTATCGCGACGATGCGCACACAGTCGATGGCCGTATGGACCTGGTTCTACCGCGGTACTCCGGCATGATCCCGAGGCTCTCCCTGGGCGGAGCCTTCTTCTGGTCATCGGGTAGCCGCCCGACACAACATTACCAGCCGGTTGGGAGTCTTGCCGCTCCGATCACGAAGTCGGTCACCTGGGTATCCGAGTGGCGATACCACGGATTCGGAGAGAGCCTCTATGGGTTCGAGGCGTTCCGGACGCACCTGATAACAACTGGACTACGGGTAAACCGATGACCATGGTCCGAACGGTTGGCTGGGCTGCTCTTCTGCTGTGCGCGTCCGGGCTGGTCGCAGCCGCACCGCCTCTTGGCGATTCATCCAGGGGCGAGCGGTTACTCGAAACGCAACAATGCACCAGGTGTCACAGCATCAATGGCCGGGGAGGCACAACCGCCGTGGACCTGGACCGGCGAATTGGCCGGAATTTGACGCCCGCGCTACTGGCCGGCACTCTCTGGAACCACGCTCCGGCGATGTGGTCCGAAATGCGGCGGCAGGGTATCGAATCGCCCGTGATGAGCACCCAGGAAGTAGCGGATCTTTTTGCATTCTTCTACTCGGCGCGGTACTTCGATAGACCAGGCGACGCGGGCCGCGGGAAGGAAGCTTTCTCACGCCATCGCTGCGCCGAGTGTCACGGCCTGTCGGAATCAAAGAGCAATGCGCCCGCTGTCTCGGCATGGCAATCGCTGGGCAGCCCGGTCGCGCTGGCGGAAGCGATGTGGAATCACGCCAGAGAGATGCGCACCGAGTACGCGCGCCGCGGCTATCGCTGGCCCGAGTTGAGCCCCCGGGACCTGACCGACATCTACGTCTATCTTAGAAATCATCCGTCGATCTCCCCGCCGCAGGGCTCTTTCCAGGTGAGTTCAACTGACGGAGGGGAAGCCCTGATGAAGGCGAAAGGCTGTCTCGACTGTCACAGCGGTCCGCTCACGCTGGCGTCGCGGGTGCAAGGCAAGACCCTCAACGATCTTGCCTCGGCGATGTGGAATCACAACCCGGAGATGATGGCCAAGGCGGGAGCGTTCCGGCCAGGTGAGATGGGCACGCTGCTCTCCTACGTCTGGGCAAGCAACTTTTTCCTGAACAGCGGCGATGCCGCGCGAGGAAAGAAGGTCTTCCGCCAGAAGTCCTGCGCCGCCTGTCATCAGGGGCAGACGGCCCGGCTGGCCGGGGACTTTAATACAATGCGAATCACCTCCGCGCTCTGGAACCACGGGCCCGCGATGATGCAGGAGATGCGCAAGCGGGGCATTCGCTGGCCTCGGTTCAAGGATCGGGAGATGGAAGATCTTATCGCCTACCTGAATGATAATAATGAGGCGATTGCTCTCGGCCAATCCCTGCTTAGAGAGGTTGGCATAACTCGTGAAAAAGCTCGCATCCATCGGTGAATGTTTTGCGGTGCCTCTAGCCAACGGAAACTTTGGACACGTGCAGTATGTGTATCAGCATGAACTACTGTCTTGTTTGATACAAGTGTTCGATGCCATTACAGATAGCCCGACCTCTGCGGAACACCTTGTTTCAGCGCGTCCGCTATTCCCGCCCATTTTCGTCGGCTTATACCCTCCTGTCCGGAGCGGGAGATGGCGAAGAATGGGATATTTTGTGACTATCGACTTTCAGTTTCCTCTGTTTCGCCACCGGCATGGCGTTCTTGGCGGACTACCACCGATTTGGAAGCTCTGGGATGGGCTCAATTATAGCGACGTCCAAGAACTCACGCCAGAATTCATGTCATTGGAAGTCGCGTGTGTTTATAGTGCAGTGGACGTAGAAGAACGCATTCTTACTGGAGAGAACAAGTTTGATAAACTTTGGCGCTGATGTTTTCGCTGCCGCGGGCTTACCAACAGCGCCACGCACCGTGCTGCCGGATGGATGCGAAACTTGACATCATCAAATTCGGCCACATTTGTGCCGCACTCCGAGAACGCAATCTCCGGCACTACACTTATAGAATGGACTCGAATGCCGAGGAGCAAGCCGTTATCTTAACCTTCATAAGTGACCGGGAAGACCTCTCAGACGACGAGGTTGGCAGGATCAGTACACTCGAAGACCTCTTGTACAGCAAAGCCCTGGAATTCGGCGAGTATGATGGAAACGAAATAGGCGGTGGCCGATACACTTTATACTTTTACTCACCGAACGCAGAAGGTCTGGCGAGGGCTCTGATGGACGTATTGGCGGAACAGCAGTTGCCCACTCGCGCGGAAATCACAACCCGATATGGACCGCCCGGTAGTCGGCAGACGATCATTGAGGTGGGTTCCAAGTAGCGCGACTCCTTCCAGGATCCTCTGGCAGTTTTGTGGTGCGAATAGTCTCTGTTCGCCACTGGGCAAGGTGCGGCGAGTGTCGATGGCGTATGCGCCGGGCAGCAGATTACAGATTTTGCGCGGCAGCAAGCGCAAAGATACGGGTTGACTTGGCCTTAAGAGGAGGAACAGACATTGACTCCATCCATCTACTGTTTTAGCACTCCTATGCTTGCCTCAGCATTCTGCGGCAGCGTCGGAGTGGAAAAGTATGTTGCCTTGCAGGACGCCTGGTTAGGACGTGGATTGCCTAAAGAGACTTTGCACGTGAGGCTGATTGCCGGCCGTAAGTTCCACGATGTCCTTTGGGCTGGAGGAACTCCGTTGATTAGCGATCGAGTTCTCCAATTTCTCAGCAAAGAAGGAATCACTGGCTGGAGCACATTTCCCGTCGAGATTCTTGATAAAGCAGGCAGGACTGTAACCGTATATCATGGATTTCGCGTGACAGGCCGATGCTCCATGATTACTTTGAGCAAAGGCTATTCTGAACTTATCTACGAACAGAACCCAAGGGGTCTTTTTCCGCACTACAAAGGTATCTATTTCGACAAGGCTACATGGGACGGCTCCGACGTTTTCACTTCTGAAGATCCTTCTACTGCCTGGGTACTTGCGACGGAGCAGTTTAAGCAGATTTTTGAATCCAATAGGATTACGAACTGTGAGTTTACGCCAATTTCCGAAGTGCAACTGTTGGCATCCGACCAGCAGCCGATTCTAACGACGGATCGAAAGAACTAGTCAGAGCCACAAGCTCCGCTTTACCTCTAATGTTTCGAGGCCCAGAAGCCCATCCAGGTCGACCGATTGGACAATTTCCGCATGTCCATGTCGGACCAGTTAACCACGTCCCCTTTCTACCGGCTCGATGATTGATTCTATCTTGGAGTTAACAGGGGAGCCAACAGGTTACATGTATGATCGACTACTCGTTCACTTATGGCCCCGACAAGTCAGCCCGGGTTCGCTTGTCGTTAGCTGAAATGATGCTAAAGTGCCGCTACGCCGAGAAAGTCAACCAGCTTAATCCACTGGAACGGTTGTGCGACTTCTCCGGTCGCAGGGGGTGACAGAGTGACTCGAAGACAGTTCATGAGCGTCATTGGGTTGGCTGGCGGAATCACTTCCTTCGCTCAGCAACCAAACGTGCTGCCCATTCAGGGGCGCGAACATTCTGTGCCTGTTGTGGGTGCCGATGGCGCAGTTGCGTACCGTTTCCGCAGCTTCAGTGGAGTGGTTGAGGTAGACCTGGGCGGCAACGAGCGGCTCGAGTTGTCCTGCATTCCGGGCGGGTCCGGTCAAATTGGCACCACGGACCCATGGAGCGGATTTACCGCGCCACAGCCCGGCACTACTCCCGTGCGTATTGTCACAATTGCACCGTTCTGCCTGGGATGCTACGAAGTCACGCAGGGTCAGTGGCTGCGCGTTTCTCAGCTCCCACGTGTCCATCGCGATCTGCGCATCTGGTTTGTTCGCGGTCGCTCCCCGGATGAGCTGCGTTATCCGGTGGATGAGGGTATTTCGTTCGAGCAGGTTGAGGAATTCTGTGCGCGCCTGCAGCGTCTGAGCGGGCTGGCGTTCCGGGCACCGAGCGAGGCGGAGTGGGAGTACGCCTGCCGTGCCGGCACGACCACCCGCTATTTCTTCGGCGCGGTCGAGCACCGCGAGTTCACACGTTTGGGCCGATTCACGACGGTGGGCAGCCGCGACGAGCCGAACCGCTATCGCCTTTACGATTTGCATGGTGGCGCAAGTGAGTGGTGTGCCGATTGGAGCCACGACGACTATCGGGGCGCGCCGCTCGATGGCAGACCCTGGATTAACTCAGGTAATTCGGATCTGCGCATGGTCCGCGGCGGGAGTTTGATGGGGAGTGGTTCGCGGTCTTATTTTCACCGCCTCGGATAAGTTACGGGCCTTGGTTTACGCCTGGCGCTCACCTTTGACCATGGTATATACGAGCCGATTGCGCGCGTTGTTGCACATACCGCTTCCGGTCGGGACAGCGTTGTAGCACCGGGTCAGGTGATCTCGGTGTTCGGGCAAAATATCGGCCCGGCTGCTCCGAGTACGGCAAGCGCAGACCCCGCTACCAATCGAGTGCCGGACGCACTGGCGGGCGTGGAGGTCTGGTTCGATGATCGCAAGTCGTCTCTTCTCTGCGTCTCCCTGGGGCAGATCAACGCAGTTGCGCCGTCCTCGCTCACGCCGGGCACAGTGACGCGGGTCGTGGTGCGCAACGGATTTCAGTCCGCGGCTCCACTGGAACTGCGTGTGGAGGAAAGCGTACCAGGGCTCTTCACCGTCAACAACTCAGGCACAGGGCCGGCCGCAGCTCTGAATCAGGACAACACCCTGAACATCGAAAGCACGCCGGCGCTGCCCGGTTCTGTGGTCACACTCTATGGAACCGGCTTTGGTGCCATGGACCCACCGGTGTCGGACGGCGTGGTAACGGGCTCCAGCGCTATAGCGCGCGTGCGCCTGCCTGTACGTGTCGAAATAGGTGGGGTACCCGCGCTAGTCGAGTATGCCGGGCAAGCTCCCGGGCTGGTTGCTGGTGTCGTACAACTCAACGTACGTCTGAACTCTGCGACACCGGTTGGGCTCCCAGAAGTAGTGGTAGTTGTAGGTGAGAGCCTGAGCCAGGCTGGAGTGACTGTATTCGTCGGATGAACAAAGTGAAGCGGCATCCTCTTGTGACTACCTATTCGGTGAGGATGTTGCATACCAGTATGACAATCTGCACCGTTTGCTGAGTGCGATTCGTGGATGCGTCAACCAACCGGGGGTACGGGGATGGGTACGTAAACAAGGCTGTGTCGGTTTGGCCAATTACTCTACCGTGACGGTGGAAGCGATGGCTGCCACAGCACTGATCTTCTTACTGGGACTGTTCCTCCTGATCAATGCAGTACTCATGTTGGCGGACCCTCAGAAGTGGGTGAATGTATGGAATCGGATCTTTAGATTAACGATGGGTGGAAGGGTTTGGTTTCAATTTTCAGACGACTACATGCAGGATCGGGTTAATCGCTTGGGAACCCGGCTTGCAGGTGTTGTTATGCTCTGTTTTGCTTGGGTTTTCCTGTCGGCGGCTGCCTTCTCTATGGCGCGCTTGGCTAACCAGGATTCGACTCTGCCAGTGGACCCAACGCTGGCAACACCCGGCAGGCCTGGTGGCGGCTAAGCGGTCCCAGCACGCACGGAGCGCGGGTGGGCCGACGGGGTTAGGTTTCAGGCAACCCCGCGCCAAATGTGGGGCGGGTCCCCTGACCTGCGCCGGACGCCCGCGTCCGGCTTCCGAGCCTTCGACGAAATCTGAAGAACGCCAGGGAGCCAACTGCAAAAAGCGAAGCTATTTCGGTGAATCGGTATCTCGCGGTTCGCCCTTTTTCATCCCCGCCACTGCGAGACCCGAAGGGTCTCGTAATCCTGTTCACAAAATCTAAATGAACTTATCTACCCGCCTTTCAACGAAGTAGCGCTCCAAACCGGACCACGCCCGACAGCCTGCCGCGACACTCGTACCGGAAGGTTAAAAAAAATGGCCA
>JACMLA010000718.1 GCA_014379815.1 Bryobacteraceae bacterium
CAGCCGCAACACGGTCCCGAAGCTCCCGCGCGAGGTCCTGCGTCACTTCGCTATCGGGGCGAAGAACACAGAACGCGATCATGCATTCGCCTTTGATCTCATGGGGCACACCGATAACTGCTGCTTCGATCACCGATGGATGATCTACAAGGATCGACTCTACTTCCGCGGGTCCAACACGCTTGCCGGCAACCTTTAGAGTGTCGTCGCTGCGGCCAAGAATAAACCAGTGATCGTCGGCGTCTCGCAAAGCCCAGTCGCCGTGCGTCCAGATCCCAGGGAACCGGGACCAGTAGGTCTCCAGATAACGGTCGGGGTCGCGGAGGAAACCACGTGCCATCCCAATCCAGGGTTTGCGGATGACAAGCTCTCCCACCGTGTTCTGCACGCTGGACCCGGTCTCGCCAACTACATCAGCGGCAATGCCGGGACATGGAGCGGCGAAGCCACAGGGTTTCAGCGGAAGCAGGGGATTGCCCATGAGGATCCCGCCCGAGATCTCGGTTCCGCCCGAGTAGTTGATGATCGGAATGCGCGACTGCCCGACTTGCTGAAACAGCCACCACCAGGGATCGGGATTCCACGGCTCACCGGTAGAAGCAAAGATGCGGATCGAAGAGAGATCGTGCTGCCGTACGGGGGCTGTTCCATGTACTGCAAGTGCCCGAATCAGGGAAGGAGAGATGCCAAGAACCTCGACCTGCTGTTTCTCGCAGAACTCCCAAAGTCTGCCTGCGTGCGGAAAGTCTGGAGCCCCGTCGTAGAGGCAGATGGTCGCGCCCAGTATCAGAGCGCCGTAGATTAGCCACGGGCCCATCATCCAGCCAGTGTCGGTGATCCAGCAGATACGGGTTCCGGCTCCCACATCAGTACCGAAGCACATATCCTGCGCAGCCTTTATAGGAAAGCCGCAGTGCGAATGCAGAATGCCCTTAGGACGTCCTGTAGTTCCAGAGGTGTAGATCGTGATGAGTGTGTCTTCTGCTGATGTAGGCGCTGCCGGCACTTTTCCTGAGCCGCTTAGCTGATCCCAGGCAATGCCATCCGGGCCAGTTCCCGACGCCGTGCGCGGGACCACGATGACATGTTTCACGGTAGGACAACGGGCAGCAGCCTCCTGCGCGATCGCTCCTGAAAAGACCGGTGTGCCCCGACGCGGAAATGAGTCCGCAGTAATCAGCACCTTCGCTTCCACGTCACGGAGGCGCGACTCGATCGCGGTAGGTCCGTAGCCAGAAAACAGCGGCACTGCCACAGCACCGATGTGTGCACACGCGAGCAGTGCGACGACGGTCTCAGGCAGCATCGGCAAGTGGATCGCGACGGCGTCTCCGGGCAGAACTCCCAAAGCCTGCAGACCGGCGCCAAACTGCTCCGTGTCTTCTTTCAGCTCCGCGTAGGTCAAGGTGCGCGTGATACCTTCTTCGCCCTCCCACACCAGGGCAGTGCGGTCACCTGGATGCGGACTGAGACACGCGGTGGCGATATTCAACCCCGCGCCGCAGCACCAGCGTGCCCACGGCATTCCCCGGGAAACATCCATAACGCGGGAGTAAGGGCGGGCAAACGGAATCTGGAGAAACTTCAGGACGGATCCGGTGAAGCTCTCGACATCGTTCACCGACCACCGATGCATTTCGGCGAAGCTGGTGTGCCCGGTGAAGCGCAGGAATCGCGTCAGTTGCGCTCGTTCGACGGTGTTGCTATCGGGGCTCCACGCAATGGCACTTTCAGCAAGGGCGGTCATGGCCACCTTCAGAATAGACGACTGCTTACAGGGACAAGCGTGTGCAAAGTTCCAGCAGCAGCGCTTCCAGCTGATCTTTGCCAAGGGAGGTGCTTACGAACAACTCCTGCCGGGCGCCCGCGCTGAGTGCAATTGCTTTCCATCCATTGCTTGTCGCCACCGTGACGTGGACTTTCACAGGTCCGCGTGCGTCGCGCACTTTTCGGATGACACCGGGGATGACAGACCGGATCGTTTCCGGATTCTCCTCCAGCAGCCGTCGCAGCAAGTCCTTCACACCATCGATGATGCTGTGCTCAATCTTGAGCTTGCCTTGCGCGGTCCGAAGCTTCATTCCCATGTGCGTGTCAGCTTATTTGAATCGCTTCTTGAAGAAGAAGTCAACGCCAAACACGCCGTTCTCTTCCCGAACCGCCACTACAGACCACGTTCGGCTCAGACTCCACTCGAGCCGGATAATCTGCTGATTGGCTTGCGCGAGATTCGTGACGTACGTCAGAGTGATGTCGCGCGATACCTGCTGCTCGATCGTCAACCGGGCTTGCGGCACAGCGCTGAGACCTGTCAGCTGAGGATCGATCTTTAGTCGGCTAACACCAAAAAAGCGCTGCAGCCGGTTCGATACAGGATTTGCCACAGCCTGACCGAGCAAGCTATTGGTGCCGCTAGCCAGTGCGTTGTTGCTGGTTACGGTCTGGCTTGACGCGAGAGAGGAATTGCTTCCGGGTGCACGTCCCATTGCCAGTAGTGCAATGATTTCGTTGGTCTGCAGTGGTGGATCCGAGCGATAGGAGAAGTTCAGTTTCTTCAGAGTGCCGCTCAGACTAATCGCTACTTCGACACCTCTCGCGCGGGTCTCGACGTTCACGTCGAGTACAGGTTCAATTCGAACCGGATTGAAGAATCCAATCTCGCCCCGTGTGATGGTGTACTTGTTACCGAAGAATTCGGCTTCGCCCTGACTGACGACAACGCGGCCAAGTACAACAGGCTTAGCCGCTGTACCTTTTACGCGCAGGTCCGCGTCCGCCTGAATATCAGCCGTCAAGCTGGTTTGGAATTGCAAGTTGGGCACGGTCTCGACACGAATATCCAGGCTCATGTTGCGCAAGTACTCGCTTTGGGTAGTCGGCGCAGCAACAGGAGTCGGAGCCGAGGCCAGCAAACCACCGGCATCCGATTTAGGGTTGAAGCCCGCGCGAGTGAGAGTGATCACGCCCGACAGCAGGCTCTTGGCCGACGTGCCGGTCAGCGAGAGCGTTGCGTTTGCGGTGGTGCTAACCCCTTCGGGGTAACGAATGCGCACGCGATCCGCGCGGGCCTGCAGGCGGTAGAGCAATTCCGTCTTGCTCAGGCCGATGAAACCGGAGAGCTGCAAGTCGCCCCCTCCTGTGTTTGCCGTCAGCTTCTGGATGGTTGCGCGCCGCTGGTCAAAGACGATGCTGCCGGTAAGATTATCGACACCGTTGGGAACGTCGGCGAGGTAGAGCGAAGCCTTGTTGAACTCCATGCGTCCCCCAAACTGCGGATCCTGTAAAGAGCCGCGGACGGAGGCGTTGACGGCAATAGTTCCAGAGGAGATGATATCGGAATCGAAGTTCTGCAGAATGCCGAGATTCACGCTGCCATCGAGTTTGACGTCGGCGACTGACTTCTCACGCACGAGAATGGATCCACTCGCCTTCACATCTGTTTCCGGTCCTACCAAATGTGCGTTCACTACATTGACCGCTTTGCCGTCGTAGTCGATGACAATCGGGCCCTGGTTCCGGAAAGAGAGTTCGGCTTTCTGACGTTGTGTGAAAGTCCGCCGCACCGGAATGACCGAGAGCTGTGGAATCTCAAGTCGCGCTCGCATAGCCTCCGGCTTCCTAGCTGGTCCGGAGAAGGTCGCACGCGCTTCGATAGACCCGCCGACTTGACTCGGCTGACCGTCTTTAGAACCACCGGCCAGATCCTGCAGCGTGGAGAACTCAACGGGTGCGATGTTGATTTCACCGCTTCCAGGGTAGTCGCCTGCGAGCTGGAAAGCACCTTTGCCGTTGATACCTGAGCCGCGCAAATTCCCGTTCAACGCAAATGTCAGTTGTTGCCCAGCCGTCCGCGCATCCAGCGTGACGTCTCCAATTGGACGCTTATCCATACTGAGACCAGCAATGCTGATATTCCCGTCGATTGCCTGCGGCTCGACTTCCGCATTCTTCACAGCGACTGTACCCGCGACGAATGAGCTTCCAA
>JACMLA010000719.1 GCA_014379815.1 Bryobacteraceae bacterium
GACTGACGGTATATCGGAAGAGGGCGATAGCTTGAACGTTGCAAAAGATGCGGTTACGAAAAAGGTAACTATATCAACCGTAGGCCTCGGACAAGATGTCAATCGGGCGTATCTGGAGAAGGTAGCTGTCACGGCGAAAGGCCGCGCGTACTTCCTGACCGATCCGTCGGGTCTCGAGCAAATTCTCTTGAAGGACGTCATGGAGCATACTGGGTCGACCGCCATTGAGAAGGCGATCACGCCGGTTGTGGTTCATCGGTCTGCTGTTCTCGATGGCGTTGGAATCGAGACAGCTCCGCCTCTTAGGGGCTACGTCAAGTTCATCGCCAAGCCTGGTGCGGACACGGTCCTCAAGTTCGAACCTAACGATCCATTGCTTACCATGTGGCAGCTTGGTCTGGGACGTTCGGCAGTGTTCACGTCCGACGCCAAAGCTCGCTGGGCCGAGCAGTGGGTTGGCTGGGCTGGTTTCGATAGATTCTGGATTAACGTGTTTCGCAATCTGCTTCCCCATGCACAAGCGGGCGAGGCTCGCGTGGCCTATGACAATGCGAGCGGCAACCTGCAGGTGGAGTATAAGCTTGCAAGCCACCTGGACGGGCCTTCCCGCATACCGGATGTTTTCGTACTGGGGCCTAACGACTTCAAGCAGACAATTGCCGTGAAGAAAGTGTCAGAGGGTACCTATCGGGGCGAGCTGCAGATCGGGAGCCGGCGCGGCCTCTTCCGCATTCGTCCTCTGGAGGACTCTCTGTTCTTTCCCGAAGCCGGACTCTATCGGGAGGAGGCAGAGATGACTCAATACGGATCGAATGAGCCGTTGCTACGGCAAGTAGCAGCCTACACCGGCGGCCGCTTCAATCCAAAACCAGCCCAGGTTTTCGATGCTGCGGGACGTTCCATTCCATCCAGCATCCGATTGTGGCCAGCTTTGTTGGCACTGGCCATCGTGTTGAATCTGATCGAACTGATCTTTCGCAAATGGGAGGCGATTCGAGCTATGTTCGGTCGTCGCCCGGCTCTGCCTGAAACGGTTTAAGGACGCCTCTGCCACGGTCGGCTGGACGTGCTCCCGATGCGGATCACGACCTCAGAAGTCTCGGGACTACCTTCGGGAGGGTACACATTTACCTGATAGAGGCCTGTGAAGTTTGGACTGAGTCCCGAATAAAAAACCGGGGCATTCACCCGGTTAATCGTCGCAGTGACTTCTACCGAAGTGCGTGCCAGCGGTGAAGCCGGCGACGCCTGGCCAGTAGCAGGCTGGTTGGTGACCGAACCCAGACCCGTAGCCCAGATGGTCCACGCACCAGGTTGCTGCTGGACGGTGAAGATTTCGGGTTGCACTGCCGCGAGAGGAATTTCGAGCGGCGTCCGGGCGCTGCCGTTCACCGTCAGGGTTAGGGTGGCTCGCGACTGACCAGCCAGCTCCCAGGGAATCTGAAAATTGATCTGGTCCAGACCGGAGTTGGAAGCAATCGCGAGAAGGGGAGCATTGGTCCCGTTGATCGTTAGCGACACATTCCCAAGCTGAGTAGGTAGTGGGAACGCGGCAGGCTGAACTATTCCAAGCACCGGTGCGATTCCGCTTCCGTAGAGAGTTGCGAGAGAACCAGGGACAAGCCCCTCGGCTCCACTGGCGGCGTTAACCGCAGAGACTGTTGTTTGCGCGCTGATTAAGCGGTAGAGCGAGCCCTGGCTGTAGCTGGCGATATATATCTCGCCCTGCTGATCCACACCAAAAGCGGAAATCTGTAGACCCGAATTTGTCAGCAGCTGATTTTCCCAACCTGACGGCGTATTGCGAAGGGCCCAAATCTGACCTCGCGCGAAATCAGCGTAGATGTAGGATCCCTGCAGGGCAGGGAGTCCGCGACCGCGGTAAACGTACCCTCCTGTAACGGAGACCCCTACACTGTGGTTGTACTCAAAGACTGGTCTCGTGAGGCCGCTCTGATCGCAAGTTCCAGGCGTTGGATAGCACTGCGTACCTTCGGTGCGGTTCCAGCCATAGTTCTCTCCGCCAGCACTGGAAGCTGGCTGAAAGTTGATCTCTTCCAGCGCATTCTGTCCCACATCTGCGATGTAGAGATCTCCGTTCTGCGTGTCGAAGGAGAATCGCCACGGATTCCGAAGTCCGTAAGCCCAAATCTCTGGCAGCGCTCCTGCCCTGTTTACGAAAGGGTTACTGGAAGGCGAGGTGTAAGGGCCGGAGCCCGTGCTCTCGACATCAATGCGAATCAATTTACCAAGCAGGGTGTTCAAACGTTGACCGCTGCCAAGAGGATCTCCGCCTCCGCCACCGTCACCCAGCCCTGCGTATAAAAAGCCATCGGGTCCAAACGCAAGGCGGCCACCGTTGTGGTTGCTGAACTGGCTGTGAGCAACACGGAGAAGCACTTCTTCAGAAGCAGGATCTGCGCGGTTCGGGTCGCTTGTGCTGACCCGCATGCGCGAGATGACGATGCTGCCTTGCGGATCGGTGTAGTAGATATAGAAGCGCTGGTTTGCGGCGAATCGGGGAGCAAACGCAAGGCCCAGAAGTCCGCGTTCTCCGCCCGCGCTGATGGTGGACGCAATGTTCAGGAACGGTTCCGGCAGAACCAGTCCATTTTGAACAATCCGGATCGTTCCCCGTTGCTCGACGACAAATAGGCGATTGGTTCCATCGGAACGAGGGGTTTCGATCTCGGTCGGACTAGACAGTCCAGTCGCGACACGTGACAGGCGATAGGCATCCTGGGCCAGCAAAGGAAAGGCCGCGACGAGACAAAAGGCGAGCGTCCGCATGCAAAGCGGGATGTCGCGAACGCTCCGAAGGTTTCAGAAGTGGGGTTTAAAGTTTGGAGCCGCCGCTGGCGTCAAGTACCTGGCCAGTCACCCAGTGACCATCCGAGCTGACAAGAAACGCGACTGCGCTGGCAACGAACTCAGGCTTGCCTGTTTCCTGTAATGCCTGCATGGCGCGCACGGCAGCCGCGCCCTCATCGGTGCGCACCCACGCGCCCATATCCGTATCGATCGCTCCAGGAGCCACCGAGTTCACCGTTATGTTGCGAGGCCCAAGTTCGCTGGCGAGGTGTCTTGTTAGTACGTCAACAGCTCCCTTTGTCGCGGCATAGGGCAGTATATTAGGGAATGCCGCACGTGAGACTACGCTGGAAACGTTGACAATCCGACCGCCGTCAGGGATGTGGTTGACGAGGTTCTGCGTGATGAAAAAGAGCGCCTTCACGTTTATCTGGAACAAACGGTCAAAATACTCCTCAGTGGTCGTCTCCAGATTCGAATACTCGGCGATCCCGGCGTTGTTGACCAGAATATCGAGTTTTTTTCCGACTCCGTTTTGTCCTAGCGTTTTCGCTACTCCGCTGACCAATTCCGTCACCCCTGCTGAACTGCTCAGGTCTCCACCCAGCACAGCAGCAGTGCCTCCGGCCTTACGAATTACGCCTGCGACTTCTTCGGCTGCCTCGGCTGATTTGCCGTAGTGAACGAGCACATTTGCGCCATCCTCAGCGAGACGGACCGCAATAGCACGACCGATACCGCGACTTGCTCCGGTTACCAGAGCGGTCTTACCTTCAAGCTTTTTGCTCAAGAGTTTTGTTCCTCCGGGTTTTAGACTCAACGGTCTAAAAGTAGATTCAGGTTTCTTCAGGTAACCGCAGCTAGTGCGTGGTGAATGACACTGGTTGTCCACTGGGGGTCCGAGCAGACTTTGTTGAAGGTCAGTATAGCCGTCGTGGCACCTAGCAGCGCTGCGGCCGCCTCAGACGGATCTACAGACGGAGGTATCTCGCCAGTTTTCTGACCCCTCACGATCA
>JACMLA010000720.1 GCA_014379815.1 Bryobacteraceae bacterium
AACGATTCTGGCGAACGCAGCCGCAGCGGAGTAGAACAATCATGTCGACTGCGGTTACCGCTCCGGGTCTTGCTGCTGCTTCGCCGGAACTGGATCTGGCGGACATTCAGGGAATCGTCCTGCGTAGTTACAGAATGGCTGTCCTGCGAAACATCGTCCTGCGCGTGGATGATGTCACTCGCGCAAAATCATTCCTGCGTGAGTTGGCTGAAGGCGGACCGCAGTCTGTTCGCGTGCAAAATTCGGAAAGCTGGGATGCAAAGCCAGAATATTGCGTCAACGTGGGATTCACAGCGGAAGGGCTGAAAGCACTCGGTATGCCGGCAGAAACGCTCGCGACTTTTCCGGCGGAATTCCTCGCCGGAGCAGTTGCCCGGGCAAGTGAAGTTGGCGACACGGGCCCGAATGACCCGGCCAACTGGATCGATGCGTTCAGAACTTCGGACGTTCATATCCTGCTGACAATTTCGGGCGCTTCCACCGGAGCCGTCGATGCAGTTACGAAGACGATCAGGAGTGTCGGAGACGGTGCGGTCGCGGAGATCTTTACCCGTGACGGTCTCCTGCCGCCTGACCATCGCGCGCATTTCGGTTATGTAGACGGAATCTCGCAGCCTCGCATCGCAGGCGTGCCGGCGCCGAAGCCAGACGCATCCGGAATTCCGGAGTTCACGGACCCGATGGCTCTCGTGCCACCGGGCGCATTCGTACTTGGCCATGAGAGCCAGCATCCGGGCTTGTTCTATCCGATGCCGTCCCCGCAAGCACTCGGCAGGAATGGCAGTTTTGCAGCTCTTCGTATCCTCGAGCAGGACTGCGCAGGCTTTGAAAACTTTCTGGATGAGGCCGCTAAACAGACAGGGCTGGACAGGGAAATGATCGCTGCGAAACTTTGCGGCAGATGGCGGAGCGGCGTTCCACTGGTCTTGTCCCCAGCCAGCGGGCAGCCGGGCAGCGTACCAGTTGAGCAGTGGAATGAGTTCGATTTCTCAAATGATCCCGCAGGGAAACTGTGCCCGTTCGGGGCCCATATCCGACGCAACAATCCGCGTAAGAGTTCGGTGGCGGGAGACGGTGGAGAACGCCATCGAATCATGCGTCGCGGCCTTCCCTACGGAGTTCCGTTCGACCCAAAAAATCCTGACGATGGCATTGAGCGCGGATTGCTCGGGCTGTTCATCTGTGGCAACCTTCGCGATCAGTTTGAATTCCTCATGAAGGACTGGGTTAACGATGGGGACTTCGCGGGTCTGGGCACGGATCGGGATCCTGTGCTGGGAAATCAGCCTTCAGCCGGCGGGCGTTTTCGGTTCCCCGTGCAGGGTAAACCGCAGGTCGTTTTGCGCGGAATGAAGTCCTTCATCACTACCCGGGCGGGCGCTTATGTCTTTCTTCCGGGCCTCGGCGGCCTGCGCTATCTGGCCGCTATGCCGGGTTAAACCTCCAAACGCTTACTAACGTGCGCGGTTCAGAAACCATTTCCTGAGCATGTGCAAGCACTTGAACTGACTTTTTCCGCAGCCTTTTGGGGAGATTGAAGATGGATTACGTCATTGCCGCTATTGCAGCGGCAGGTTTGTTCCTGTATCTGATATACGCACTGCTCCGTCCGGAGAAGTTCTGAAGGAGAGCTATGACTAGCACCGGAGTTCTGCAGATTGTACTTTTTCTTGGCCTGATACTACTCTGCGCCAAGCCGATGGGAGCCTTTATGGCTCGTGTCTTTGACGGTCAGAGAACCTTCCTTCACCCGGTTCTCCGCTGGCTGGAAGTGCTCACTTACAGGGTAAGCGGCATTAAGGAAGACGCGGAGCAGCGCTGGACGCATTACACCGCATCACTGCTGAGCTTTTCCCTGTTCGGATTTCTGATTACATACCTGATACAGAGAGCACAAGGTATTTTGCCATTCAATCCGCAAGGATTTGGCGCGGCGAACGTGACGCCGGATCTGGCGTTCAATACCGCCACCAGCTTTGTAACGAATACAAACTGGCAGTCCTATTCGGGCGAGTCAACGTTAAGCTATTTCGTACAGATGGCGGCTTTGGCGGTGCAGAACTTTGGCTCGGCTGCGGCGGGCATCGCTGTCGCAATCGCGCTGGTTCGCGGCTTCGCGCGCCAGGAAAAGAAGACAATTGGAAATTTCTGGGTGGATGTTACGCGCGCAACCGTGTATATCCTGTTGCCTCTGGCGATCGTCGGGGCTTTGTTACTCGTGTCGCAGGGGGTTGTTCAGAATCTCAACCCGTACACTGCGGTAACTACAGTTGAGGGGGCCAAACAAACCATCGCGCAAGGCCCGGTTGCATCGCAGGAAGTGATTAAGCAGCTGGGTACGAATGGCGGCGGTTTTTTCAACGCCAACTCGGCGCACCCATTTGAGAATCCGACACCTTTCACTAATCTTGTGTCGATGTTTTTGATCTTCTTAATACCGGGAGCTTTAACTTACACGTTTGGCCGGATGGTGGGCGACCAGCGTCAGGGCTGGGCTATCTTTGCGGCGTTCTCGGTCATGTTTCTGCTTGGTGCGTTTGTCTGCTATGGCTTTGAGCAACAAGGCAATCCCAACCTCGCGAAACTTGGCCTCGAGACTTCTGCAACCGCGGGCCAGTCGGGTGGAAACATGGAAGGGAAGGAAGTCCGGTTCGGGATCGCGAACTCGGCCCTTTACGCTACGATCACAACCGCTGCCAGTTGTGGAGCGGTGAATTCGATGCACGACAGTTACACGCCAATCGGCGGTCTTGTCCCGTTGTTCAACATGATGACAGGCGAGGTCATTTTCGGAGGCGTCGGAGCAGGGCTATATGGAATTCTTTTGTACTGCATTCTGGCGGTCTTCATTGCCGGACTGATGGTTGGCCGTACTCCCGAGTACCTGGGGAAAAAGATCGAACAAAAAGAAGTCAAGATGGCTATGCTGGCGGTAATAGCTACGGCGTTCAGTGTGCTGGTATTCACAGCGCTAAGTTCAGTCCTTGAGTTTCCTGCCAAAGGCTACTGGAATGCGCCCGGAGCGGCGATTGCGAATCTGAACAATGGCGGCCCACATGGCTTCGCAGAGATTCTGTATGCTTACGCGAGCGCCACAGCTAACAATGGCAGCGCGTTCGGCGGACTCGGTGCGAATACGCCATGGTACAACCTGACGCTTGGGCTGGCTATGTGGATTGGCAGGTTCCTGTTCCTGATACCGCTGCTTGCGGCTGCGGGAAGTCTGGCCGCCAAGAAGAAGATCCCATCCACCAGCGGAACTTTTCCGACGCATGGTCCGCTGTTTGTGGGTCTGCTCGTCGGTACCGTTCTCATTGTTGGCGCACTGACCTTCTTCCCGGCGCTGTCGCTGGGCCCCATCGTGGAGCACTACCTGATGCAGGGCGGGAAGCTGTATTGATCCGCTTCTGGCTGGAGATAACAACATGTCTACATTGACCACAACACCGAATTCCGAGACACCGCAGTCTCCGCAGAACGATCCGTCGTCGCTGATGCCGAAGAAGCTGACGCGATCCCGTCCGCTGTTCGATCCGGAGATCGTGGGACGGGCGACACGCCAGTCTTTTGTGAAGTTGAATCCAATTACCCTCGCGAAGAACCCGGTAATGTTTGTAGTCGAAGTGGGCGCGGCGCTTACTACCGTACTTCTTCTGCGGGACATTTTTACAGGGGCCGGCGGCATCGGATTCTCATTACAAATCTCGATATGGCTCTGGTTCACTGTGCTGTTCGCAAACTTTGCCGAAGCCATGGCCGAGGCTCGCGGAAAAGCACAGGCGGACAATCTTCGTAAAAGCAAGACTGATACGCCTGCTAAGCGCATTGGTCCCGGTGGGAAGATCGAGCAGGTTTCTTCGTCCTCGTTGCGGTCAGGCGATGTGGTCCTGTGTGACGCCGGCGACATGATACCTGGCGATGGCGAGGTGACCGAAGGAATCGCGACGGTGGATGAGTCCGTTATCACCGGAGAAAGCGCGCCGGTGATTCGTGAATCAGGCGGTGACCGGAGCGCTGTCACAGGCGGCACGAAGGTGCTCTCAGATCAGGTGAAGATCAAGATCACGTCGAACCCCG
>JACMLA010000721.1 GCA_014379815.1 Bryobacteraceae bacterium
GAGTTCCGAGCGCTCGCTGGACGAAATGCTCGGCGAGATTATTGGTTTGACGGTTCAGGTCACCGATTGTGATGCCTGTCTTGTCTACCTCATCGAAAAGGAAACCGGAGACATTGTTCTCCGGGCTTCGCAGGTTCCTCACGCCGCAGACCTCGGCAATCTCAGGATGGCCATGGGCGAAGGCATTACAGGCTGGGTTGTGGAGCACAAGGCGGTGGTCGCCTTGGCCTCCAACGCGATGTCCGACAACCGGTTCAAGAGATTCCCTGCTCTGGTGGAAGACACCCACGAAGCTTTCCTTTCGGTGCCCCTGATTGCGGCCGGCGAGATGGTGGGTGTTATCAACGTCCACCACCGCGAACCGCATGCGCACACTCCGGAAGAGGTTGGGCTGGTGACGTTCATCGGAGAACAGATGGGCGGCGCAGTCACACGCGGAGTCCTGGTTACCGAAAACGCACGCCTGCTGGAAGAGACGCAGGAGATGAAGCGCCAGCTGGAAACCCGAAAGCTGGTCGAGCGCGCGAAAGGTATCCTGCAGTACAAATACAAGATTACCGAAGAAGAAGCCTATCTCAGGCTGCGGAATGAGAGCCGTCGCTTGCGCCGTCCGATGCGCGATCTGGCCGAAGCGATCATACTCTCTGAAGACCTAAGCCGCAAGACAGAGGCCTCCCTTACCGGCCGCGACACCGACGACGAATAGGTTGAGGTCGTCTTCTACGATAGTGGGTTGCCGCCGCAGCCGTTTCGACCTCTGGTTCGCAACCCACATTTTCTGACGATCTTTGGCAACTTCGCCAAACGCCGTCTCGACACTACGCGCTTTCCGATACAAGAGCAACGAATTGAAACCGAATCCGGCGTGGAGATCCTCGTCCATTCGCAGCGACCTCCCAGTAATGTCAAGGGTGAGCTGGTTATGGTGCACGGGCTGGAAGGCTCGAGCAACGCAGGGTACCTGCGAAGCATGGCACAGCTTGCTCTGGAGCATGGCTATGGCGTACACCGGACCAATATGCGGGCTTGCGGGGGCACTGATGAGCATTGCCGCACGATGTACCACGCCGGTCTGACGAGCGACACACTCGCCATCATTCGCCGCATCGGAAAACCTGTGTACCTTCTGGGGTACTCACTGGGCGGCAACGTGTCTCTGAAACTGGCAGGCGAACTGGGGGACGGCGGCAAGGAACTGCTGCGAGGTCTTGTCGCGATCTCGGCTCCGATCGATCTTGCTGCTTGCGTGCGCCAACTGCAAAGACCCCAGAACCGGATTTACGAGTGGCGTTTCCTCAGAGCCTTGAAAGCGCGCATCCGACGGCGGGAAGGTCCGGCCGGATTTGCTAAGCTCGGGCGGGTTCGCTCCGTCTACGACTTTGATGATGCTTACGTTGCGCCGTTCTTTGGCTTCGGCACTGCAGATAACTACTACGCAACGCAGTCTTCGCTTAACTTCCTTTCGAACATCCGCGTACCGACGCTCGTTATACAGGCAGAGGACGACCCTATGATTCCGTTTGAGATATTCGCC
Source organism: Bryobacteraceae bacterium (assembly GCA_014379815.1). The sequence continues at coordinate 1,535 of JACMLA010000721.1, forward strand.
GATCCACGCCTGACCGGGAATCCGCAGATCCAGCTCACGTCTGTGAAGCATGGAGGTCACCTGGGATTCATCGCCAGCAATGAGCCGCACTTCTGGGTGGATCGCGTGATTCTGGACTGGATCGAAGGACACTAGCGCATGTCGAGCAGCAGTTCCCTGCAGGAAGCTGCCAGAGTCGCGTTTGCTTCTCTGAGCGGCAGTAAGCTGCGAAGCTTTCTTACCCTGCTGGGTATCATCCTGGCCACCACTACACTTATCGTTGTCATGTCGGTGATTCACGGCATGGACGTTTACATTGCCAAACAAGTGAGCGACATGGGTGCCGAAGGCTTTCGTGTCCGGCGGATTGTCATGATCGGCAGGTTCGATGCAAAGAAGTACTGGGAGATGGAGAAGAAACACCCAAACATGAGTCGGGAAGAGTACGACTTCATCCGGTCCAGAGCAACGATGCTGCGCGATGTCGGGCTGGAGGCGTGGGAAGGAGTGAAGGTCAAGCACCGGGGCAAGACGCTGGACTGGACAGACTGTCAGGGCGTGTCGGCGAATATGGGCGCGATTACCAACATGCAACTAACGTCCGGTCGCTATATCGCGATTAGCGACGACCTAAAACGCCAGCCTGTTGCCGTAGTTGGAAACGACATCAAGGAAGAGTTTTTCCCCAACAGCGAGGCGGTTGGGAAATCGATTCTGGTCAATGGGCAAACTTTCGAAATCATTGGTGTGGCAAAGGCCAAAGGAAGCATTTTCGGCGAATCTCAGGACAAGTTCGTCCTGATTCCAATTGAATCTTATTTCAAGATGTTCGGGTCGAGAAAGGGACTTGGCTACAACGCAGTCGCGATCGATCAGGGACACTTGCAGCAGGCGCAAGAAGAACTGCGATCTCTGTTGCGGGCCTATCGCCA
>JACMLA010000088.1 GCA_014379815.1 Bryobacteraceae bacterium
CGCGACGCGATGCGGGAGAGAGGAGACAGTATTGAATTCAGAATTCAGGAGTCAGAATTCAGAATCCAAAACGCTGGATCCTGACTCCCGGCCTCTGTTTTCTTTATTCTGACTTCTGGATTCTGACTTCTGGCTCCCTCTTCCCCATGTCCAGACTTCTCGCCATCGGCGACATCCACGGCTGCCTGACGGCGCTCGAAACGCTCGCCGCGTTTGTGCCATTCGCGGATGACGATGTGCTCGTCACGCTGGGAGACTACGTGGATCGAGGCCCCAACACGCGCGAGGTGCTCGACTGGTTGATCGCCCGCCATTCAAAAGGGACTTTGATCCCGCTGCGTGGCAATCACGAGATCATGCTGCTGGAGGCTCGCGACAGTGACGCCGAACTGCGGTTCTGGCTCAGGTACGGTGGTCGCGAGGCGCTGGCGTCCTACTCCGATGCACCCGACGTCAGCTTGGCCGACATCCCCGATTTTCATTGGTGGCTCATTGAGAACGAAACACGTCGGTATCATGAGACTGACACTCACATCTTCGTTCACGCGGGCCTCGTCCCCGATCTGGCTCTGGCCGATCAGCCAGACGACGCGTTGTTCTGGCAACGCTTCTACTACCCGCCGCCCCATCAGTCGGGGAAGACCATGATCTGCGGCCACACCGCGCAGCGCGAAGGCCGCCCGCTCAACATCGGCCACGCCGTCTGCATCGACACCTGGGTCTACGGCGAGGGCTGGCTGACATGCCTCGATCCCGCCACCGGCGACTACTGGCAAGCCAATCAATCGGGCGAGATGCGACGAGACAGACTGGCACCCCGCAATAGCGCGGACGTCGAAAACGGAGCAGATGTGGGGTCGGCGCCACCGACCGCTGACAGCAACACCAAATAAACGTCGCAAAGGCCTGTCGAACCGGCTCGACATGACTATGAAAGGACGGCCTTCGTGTCGGCCTTCCTCCCATAAATCCTTTCATGCGCGGATAACAGAGATGGCCGGCGCGCCGGGATATCAGAGTTAGGCGGCGCGCGGGCTGACTCGGCATCCACCGCAACAGGACTCTCCACGCTGTTGTTGACAAAGCATTGCCGCAACGGCATGTTGCGTCACGAAACCATCGAGCACATGCCAAACACTCAACCGAGATATACGGCGCGCCGCTCAATTCACTGTTCGGCCATAAAGAAAGAGTCCTCATGAACGATTTCGAATTGGGCACGTTTTCGTTCACCTATCGCTCCCTCTCGGTTCACGGGATGGGGATCTCCGCATCGAGTAACTTTGCCGTCTTGTATGAGGCCAGCCAGTTGTATCTGCGCAATGGGGCTCCCGTCCCGCGTGAAGAGGTGGCAAAGGCGGCCCTGCTTTTCGAGCGGCGTTGGGCGTCGAAGCTGGCTGTCGCCGCGGATGACGTTTACCCCATCACCTATGGTGGGATGCTGAAAGTCATCACCGAGGTCGATCCGCCAATCGTCCGAACTGAGCAGGTGCCGTTTGATCCTTGTTGGATTGCTGACCATGTTGTCGTGGCATTCGATCCCTATGGAAAGAGGCATGAGGCCGAAAAGTTTCTTGAGCGCCTTGTCGGTCATCGAGATGCTAAGGGCTACGTCGAGGAGTTCAGCGATTATGCAGCCACAGCCTGTGAAGCCATGACCCCTGGACGTGAGAACCTGGAAGCGCTTGCAGGCGTGGTGAACAAGTACCGAGAGAGTTTCGACAAATGGACCTTCAATGAAAAGACAATGAGCAGCGACTATACCCACAATGTGAGAAAAGTCGCCGAGCACCTGATGAGCCTTTTTCATATTCGCGCCTGGAAACCGCCCGGTGCAGGTGCCAGCAAATCCCTGATACTCATTACCGAAGGCAGGGCTGTCACCGACGCCGTTGTAACCTACCTTACAGAAAAAGGCTGGTGGGCCTCGCCCGCCATTGCAACGACCGGCATTTGTGGAGAGTTCGTAAGATCAGACCGCAAGATTCGGATCACAGCCGGGCATCGGATCGACTTCATTGGAGCGGCTGACCTCGGTCAAGACGAGCGGATCAACACAAGGGGGATTTGTTGTAGCTGCGCCGTAGAACCCAGAACAATGATCGTCTTCGAGTCAACCCAAAAGCGCCATGAGGCGGCTTTCTGAGGCACAAGAAAAAGTATTGGCAGCCCAAGAATAGCTCACGAGGTATTTGAAAGCATTCGATCGTTCAAGGCCGAACCATCCGCTGCAGCAGACGGCGGCCGCATAGTGTTTCTCGGATTTCACCGGCTCTCAGCATGGCACCACTGCTGAGCTGGGTCGTTGGCTGGCAAGAGAAGGCATGTTCGTATGAATACACTCATTGCACCGCTAATTATTGGTGGACAGGGAACATACCACGACTCCGAATTCCACACCGAGTTCCCTGATCGTGAATTGAGCCTTGAATACATGATGGAGGTGGCCGCTGTGGCTCACCGATTCAAGTATACGCACATTGTCCCTTCCGGCGGATTCACGCAATCGCTCACTCCCCAAACGTCCGAAGCTGCAAGCTTCCCGGAGGTCTGGAAGGAGTTTGCGATCGACCTCGAAGGACGAGTCGTTGTGAATGATGAGGTCGCGCTTGACTCGGCCGAGAATGTCATCTGTGGACTGATGGCGGTTCGCATTCACGAAAACGCAAACCATGTCACACCTCGACGAATTGGGCGCATAGGCTTCTTTTCCCAATGGCATTTCAAGAAACGCCGGATGACTGAATTGGCAAGACAACTCGGAATTGAAAAGTCCTTCTATTTCCACGGGTACGCACACGCGCTCAAGGCTGCAGCAGGTGATGCGGCCCAGTCCGGCGAACAACGGCAACTTGATCGCATGATCGCCACAAATGACTTTCTTCTCCTCGCCGAGGAATGGGAAACAAAGAGGCGTCAACGGTTCAAGCCCGGCCGAAATGACGATGGCACCGAAACCAATGCGTTCATCAGCGCATACGAAAACCGGTTCGCCAACTCAGAGTACGACCTGCTTGCGTCCTTTGCCGTCGTATACGAGGCGCTCAAGTCCCTCAAGCACACAACTATTCACGAACTCTCCAACGCCGCTGCATCGCAAGACTACGACGCCAGAACGATGCTCGAACAAGTGCATACATCAAAAGTCAAACGCCTGAAGGAAGTGTTTCGTGAGCAGGTTATTTTGGGTAAGGTCGAGATCGTCAAAAAATCACATGCCAGCTAACACGAGCTTTGTCAGTTCGGGGGGGCAGTTGTAGCGGATCGGTTCTCGGCCGCTGAGACCGCGGGAGACGTGGAGCAGCGTGGGGGCGAGCCAGAAGACTCCCGCCGAGTAACGACAACCGAAGCGGCTGGGTGAGTAGATCGGTCCGAGGATCGGGAGCCGGATCTGGCCGCCGTGGGTGTGGCCCGAGAGCATCAGGTCGATCCGCTGCTGCCTCGCCCACGTGATGTTGTCGGGCGTGTGGCTGAGCAGAATTCGAAAGGACTCGGTCGAAACGGAACTCAGGTCGGGATGTGTCCCCATCCAGGGAGTCTCATCGCCGCAGAGCACGACCGGCGCGGCATGCTTGGTCTGTTCGGCGCGGGTCTCCTGACCCCGCCGAAACGTCTGACCGCAGGTCTCCTCTTCATTTTCATTGCGCTCACTCACGTCGGGGAGACCTGCGGTCGGCGAATGTGTCGCGGTCGGGAGACCGCGACACAACGGCTTTCCCTGAATCCTGAATCCTGAATCCCGAATCCTTCTCTGCAAGCAGATCGCCGCCGAAGTCCTCGTCGTCCTCCGCGCTCGCTTGCGGCTTCGCGCTCACCGCTTTGACCAGCGCCG
>JACMLA010000722.1 GCA_014379815.1 Bryobacteraceae bacterium
CAGACACCTCCGGAAGCGCGGGCATCGCCGCCGCGCTGGCGATCGGTGTGCGGGAGGGCTGGCTCGATGCGAAGGCGAGATCCGCCGCCGCGAAAACCCTGGCAGGGCTCCGGGCTCACCTCACGCCTGACGGCTTTCTCGGCGGCGTAACTCAAGCAAACAAGGCAGGTGAAGGCCTCCAGCGCGGTGACTACCGCGTCATCTACCAGATGGGCGTGGGAATCATGGGGCAGCTCATCGCCGCTCTTGATCCGGGGAGGTAGTCTGCTAGCTCCCGGCTCCGCTCAATCACGTCAATGTCATGCTCGGGGCACTTGTCAAAGCCGTATGGTACAATTATGAGGACAGGCTCTCCCGCCAACTGTTGAAAGGTGCTGGTCATCCGCAGCGAGTTGGCCAAGCTGGGGGAGTGCGATGGATATTCCACCCTATGATCTGCTGTCTGGTTTCCGCTGGCTCCCTCAACGCCCAGCGAACCGACCCCATCATCCGTGGTATCGACCTCCACATGCTGGAACGCGATGAGGCGGCCAAATCCTTGCCCGTGAAAATCAGGGGCGTGGTCACATTTGCCGGGCTAAGTTACCGGTCCGGGTTTATCCTCGACGACGGGACCCGCGGAATCTTTGTGGAACGCTCCCGCGACTCGGTCCCGCCCGGCGGCGTGTCCCCGGCCGCGGAGTCATGGCGAATCTTGGAGGCAGGAATGCTGGTGGAGATTGAAGGCGTGACCGGTTCGGGAAATTTCGCTCCGCAGGTCTTGGCAGAACGACTTCGAGTGGTCGGAAACGCCCCGCTTCCACGGGCGGCTCCTGTGATCTTGCCGAATCTTCTCACCGGCAGCTATGACTGCCAACGGGTGCGACTGCGCGGCACACTTCAGGACGTGGGCTCGCGCAAATGGTTCGAAAACCAATCGCGATTCTCTCTGGCGACGCCGGACGGACGTTGCGAGATCATCTCGCTGGCACCGGCTATTCAGGGCGGGACGGCATTGGTCGATGCGGAAGTGGAGGTCGAGGGTGTTTGCTTCACGTTTTTCAATCCGCGCGCGGAGCTGGCTGGCGTTCGCCTGCAAATTTCCAGCCTGGACCAGATCAAGATCATGGTGCCAGCGCCGACGGACCCGTTTTCCGTGCCGCGCACCAGTCTCTCGAAATTGCGTCCTTTCGGCATCGAGCCGCCCTCTCTTCACCGCAGGCAGTTCGAGGGCACCGTGACTCTGAGCCGCCCCGGCGAGTTTTTTTACGTCCAGCAGGGCGAGCGCGGCGTCAAGGTGCAGACCCAGCAACCGCAACTGCTGGCCATGGGGGACAAGGTGGTGATCTCGGGTTTTATGGAGTTCCAGCGTCATTACGCCGAGGTCCGGGAAGCGGTTTTCAAAGTCCTTGGTCCTGGCGAACCGATCATACCTCTCCCTGTCAATCGACTTCAGATTCTGGGCGTTTTCGATGGATACACCAATCGCCATGCACTCGACGCAGACGGCCGGCTGGTGGCGCTGAAAGGCCGCTTGATTCAGCTAGAAAAGATGGATAGCGGATTCCGGCTATATCTGCAATCGGACGACGCGCTGGTGGAGGCGGAGGCGAGCGGTAAAATTCCAGCTTCATTCGCCGAATCACTACGCCTAGGAAGCGAGGTAAGACTGACCGGCGTATGCCAAGTGGAACTATCGTCCTCATGGCCCGCGCAGGACAATCCACGGGTGACCAGCTTCCGCTTGTTGCTACGATCCCTGAACGACATCGTGATTACGCGTCAGGCTTCGTGGTGGACACCTGAGCGCTTGTGGAAAGTGTTGGCCGGTATATCCGCGCTGACCGTCTGCGCGCTGGCGTGGGCGCTATTCCTCCGTCGCAGGGTGGACGAGGAACGCCGCGCCCGCGAAGATGAGGAGCGCGCGCGGGAGGCCGCCAACGTCGAGTTCAGTGCCACCATCCGCGAGCGTGAGCGCCTCGCCGCGGACCTCCATGACACTCTTGAGCAGGCGCTTACCGGAGTCGCCTTCCAACTTGAGACAATGAACCGTTTGCGGGATCAGTTAACGGAACCCAGCTTTCGGCACCTCAGCATGGCCCGCCAGATTCTCGCGGGTAGCCGCGAAGATGTCCGGCGATCAGTCTGGAATCTCCGCGCCAATGTGCTTGAGGGCCGGATGTTGCGCGAGGCGCTCGGTTTTGTCGCCTGCGGGTTGGTGGAACGCCAGGAAATCGAAATCACCACCGGTGGTTCGGGAGAGGAAGAAGCTCTTCCCGATCTCATTGCCGGCAACCTGCTCATGCTAGCCAAGGAAGGCATCACCAATGCTCTTAAACACGCCAAGCCCCACTCCATCCAACTTACCGTGGACTACGACCCTGGCTGCGTTACCCTGATTGTGGAGGACGATGGTTGTGGGTTTAATCCGGAGGAGGCTCTCGGCCCGCATCAGGGCCATTTCGGCTTGCAAGGAATGCGCGAGCGGGCAAACCGCCTCGGAGGTAAATTGACCATCGCAAGCGAACCGGGAAAAGGAACCCGAATCGTCATCAGGGTCGATCCGAAGTTTTAACAAATCGGTGTTAACCGCCGAAGATCACCTGCTCCTCTCATAAGCAGGCTCAGACGGTGCGCCTTTGAATGGAGGGACTGACGGATAGCTGGCGGATTTCGAAGTTATCTGATGGAAGGAATCTCTGCGCGATCAAGGTGTCGACACCTTGGAATTCCGGTCAAGGTTTTCGAAAATCTGCTTCACCTGTATTTTCTCGCCCGTCTGGACAAGAACAATCATACAGCGCTGGTCTTTGTGGACTGGAAGATAGGTGGAGAAAAACTTTCGCCATGTGTCTTCCTCCTTATAGGCGAGCGTGGTAGCTGCGCCTTGATCGGCGGGGCAATCGATCTTGAGGATCTGTTGCGAGCCAGGTTGGATTACAACCGGTTTGGTTGCTTGTCCTACTTGGATTGCTACGGATTTGGCAGTCGAATTGATAAGAAACCAGTCGTTATACCTCCCAGATTCTGGAGTGTCCTGAATCGCGAGGAACTTGGGTTTGCCTGTCTGAAACCAGCTCAGCAGAAGAATGCCGGAGGCTTCGGGAAGCCGGATAGCGTTAGACTCGACATCTTGAGGCTTGCCCTTATCGTCCAGGGCTCCCTGAAACACCCGGATCGGATTGCTGCGAGTCAGGCGATATGGCGCGGAGGGTTGGACGGATGAGAACGTGAGACTGACTGGCGTGGTCGAGTCCATCGCCCATATTGGCGGATACTCGTCGGAGGTCATCGACAGCGTCCGCACGGAGATTTTCTCATCTGCGGCCTGGAGTTCTTGAAGAAGAAATAACGATAGGAGGATGTAAATTGATTGATGCATGGAATTGGACGAAAGGATCAAATTTCCTGTGGGTGAAGCCAGCGGAAGGAAAGGATGTTGAAACGGCGACCGAAGGTACTGGTCGGCTTCGCCAGTTCTTGGGTGGCGCTTCCCGAACCACTCGTGGAGGGCATGGGATCAGGCAATCTCTGGACAACGGCCTCACACCAGACTCGGGCCGTGGGGCGGTTGCTCGAATCACGGGCTTCTCCGTAGGCACGAATGGTGAAAGTATCAGATCTGACGCTCATGTAAGGCGCTAAGGTTTGAAGCACGTCGCCTTGGAGAAGCTGGCCCGGGAAGCCACTGCCTTGGGTGCTATCGACAGGGATATTATCGAAGGTCGCATGGCCTGCGGGCAATTCATACGAAGCGTCAAGACCCTTATTCACCGTAAGATCGAGAGCTGCCTGTAGCGCACCGGATTTCCCCAGGTCAGTGCTTTGCAACTTTCGATTCACAAAATCGCCGAGATTGAGAAATGGACCGCGCTGGCGGACTTGATTAACGACCTCCGTAGCAATTTGGCGGACTTCAGTTTGTTCAAGCTCGCGGAATCCGGTCCAGTAGCTGTCATCAATGGATGTGGTGGACATGCCGTCGCTCAGATGGGAAGCCGCCCGGGGAAAGCGTACCCGAGTCGGGGCGTGAAAGCCATCGAGCGTGCCGGAGTCATTGATCTTATGCACCTTTAGTTTATGGGTTCCGGAGAGGAACGCCTCCCAAGCATCCACTGAAGTGGAGTTTACATTGAATGAACCATCCACCAGGATATGCCCGGCGTTATGGAAGAAACTGCCCGCATCCGCATTCCCCAGTTCCTTCAACTTTGATTCGGTGAAATTGGATCCGGCCGGCTTGTAGGGGAGATACCTTGGATTTGGAAGCTGGAGCGTCCCAGCCAGAAGCCCGCTGTAGGTGGCTGCATTACCTTGGAGACCACCGGGGGCGAAGTCATCATTCGTCTGCGGGATGGTGGTGAAAGTATAAGAATCGAACAAGGTCTCGTTGATCAGGTAGGAAGCATCATAAAGATTGAAGTTTCCGCTGATTGCCCACGGCAGACTTCTCGTACTACTGAATGTGTCGGTGATCGAAGCCTTCCAACTGTCCAGGGGAATCCGGATGTTTGCATAGGAATTTCCGGCGATGTAAGTAGGTTCATAACTAAATCGACCGGCGTTCGCGTGTTGAAGTTGGCCGATGGATACCAAGTCACGGCGGGGTACGTCGAAGAGAACCACCCGATCACTTCCGGTCGCATCATGGGAATTACCCCAGTACGAAAAGCCCTGGCCGCCAGTGGTTGGCTGCATCTGGGGAATTGCCTGTGTGACCTCTCCGGATCCTTCCGCAGAGTAGGCGGCCAACAAAGGAAGGTTGAGAGGAGAATCCCAGCGAGGGTTGCTCCATAGTGCCCGAACGTTCGCGTCGACCAACGGCCGAATCGCTCCTGAACCTGATTCTTTGGTAGTTCTCAGTTGATATCCCAGTGAGACCCGCGTGTTCAACCCAAGCTGACTTGCAGATACGGTGAAACGTTTCCCGGGTCGAGGGCCCGTTACACCGGGAAATGCGAGGATAGAATCCCATGAGAAGGGTGAGAAGAAGACTTGCGTCACCTCCTTACCTCCAGGGTTCTCGTCCATCCCGTGCATGATGACAGGGCCTGTTTGGACGAATTCAAACGTCAGTGTTACAGGTCCGGTTACACTTGCAGCGTGGTTCTTAAAAACGCTCTGCGTCGCGATGCTTGCTACATTGTTAGTGTATGTGGAACCATCCTTTTCGAGGCCTGCCTCCACATTTGATTTGAATCCCATTACGTGGCTCCGCCCCGGTTCCAACTTCACCTTATCTCCGGCGTGAGCCTGAAGTTCTGCGGCTAGGCCTGGAGTACGATTGATGGTGGTCGTGCCACTTACTGTAAAGAGAACCTGGGGATAGTTGTGGACCCGTGGCCCGACCGAAGCAGCTGAGTTGTTGCCATCCATCATTAAATTCACATTGTAAGGATTATAGTGGGATGTGAAAAGCTGAACGTTTGTTTTGAGCTTACCCGGAGTGTCGCCTGGTGATACCCATGCATTTTGCTGGAGACTTGAGAGAATTGGCGAAATTGGGTTAAATACGTAACTGGATGGGTTTCCACCTTTCGTTTGTGAAACCGGGAACGCGCCGTAGGGTTGCTTGGGTTGGTTTACGGTGGTATTTGCAGCCATGGCATGGGGTCCTAGCTGGCCGGTGCTGAATAAATCGGTGGCGGATGCCCCTGCAGTGTCAGGCACCAATCCTTTCTTCTCAAACATGGTAGGAGCTAGAGCGGGAGTTGCCCCTGCGATGGTCAGTTGTTTCTTCAGATTGTAGTAGTCCCTGAAAATTCCCCAATGAATGTAACCCGTCGCCAACTCAGTCGGACGTTTTAATGGATCGACAAGAATATATTTGTCCGGCTTGTCCGCTGGGAAAACGCTGCTAAACACGGCAGAATTCTCAAAAGCGATGGAAAGATCCTTTTTAAGTCCGCCATATTTCACGTCTGCCAGCACTCCTTGCGAAGATACGGTGTAACTGAAAAACTTGGATTTTGTGTCAATCGCGGGAAGGCCGACCAATGGGAGGTTATGGGTGGATACCAGTTTCTGAAGGTCATCGGGCGGTGCCGAAGCGAGGGCGCTCATCCTGTCAAGAATGGCCAGTGAGTAGGTGCCGGGCGAAACGCCGCTACCGAATGGGCCACCCAATGGACCGGCAGTGCTGTCGTTCCGAACTGCGGACCGTGATGCGGCCAATTGCGCTTTCATCCCGTTATCATCGACAAAATACGCGTAAGCGCCGGTTACCCTCGCATTATTGCTCACCAGGACCCTTCCTGCCTGGATCGGAGAACCGCCTGTGGCGGTGGCGAGATCCAGGCTGCCCTCTCCGATCATCGTTACGGGGTTGAGAAGTGCGCTGGAAATCTGGCTGGAGGGTGAGGCTCCGGAAAGACCGGAGACCAGCCACGCGACGGATTGTGAACCGGTCGATCCTAACTTTTTACTGGTATCGCTGTCTGAAACACCCACCCACCATGCTTGCGGGGTATTCAAGCCGACAGTCGCAGCCACCCTGCTGTCCTTTGCCAACGTGTCTCCACGAGCAGTAATCCGGGTATCCGGCCCCAAGTTGACCTGCAACTCGCCCACTGCGAGCATCAGGGCAAGTCGGGCATTCGCCCGGGCGATCTGCATGGCTTCGCCCTGCGCGGAACTACGAAGAGAAATACTGGAGAGAGTCAACAGACCTACCGCAATCACCGTCAGCAGAATCATGAGAGATAAAGTGACTATCAGTGCAAAGCCATTTGCGCGCGTCGCCCCTCCTCGGTGGCTGGAGGTGTAGATACGATAAATCGGGGTCTGAATTCTCATGAGACTTCAATAATATAGTTGATGCTGTCAGGGCGCGGCCGAATCGCCTTTGGCGTTGGCTTTCACCGGTGGCGGAAAGTAAGCGTCGAAGTTGACGAAGACAATTGGCGAGGTTGCTTCGGTGCCATCAAACAGAGAGAACAGGTTGCGGCGTTTGGGATAGTGCTCCCAGACGTTGCGTATTCGCCGGGGCCTTTCAGGCCGTGGTGATAGACCTCGACGCTCAAGCCCGCGCCATCGCCGCTTTCCGGATAAATAACCACCTCATATTGCATGTCTTCTCC
>JACMLA010000723.1 GCA_014379815.1 Bryobacteraceae bacterium
TCCAGCGCCACTTTACCGCGCCGGGTTCGGTTGTTCTGGTGGAAGATCCGGTGTATCACGGTCTTCGGAATGTGTTTGACCGGAGCGCGGTACGGCTTGTTGGTCTGCCTGTGACTTCGGAGGGAGTGAGGCCTGAGGATGTGGAACGGGCGATCCTCGCAGAGCGGCCGCAACTCGTGGTGCTGACACCGAACTTTCAGAATCCAACCGGCTTGACGATTCCACTAGCGTCCCGCGAAGCCATCGCCCGAATCATCGAACGTTACGGCATCACTCTGGTGGAGAACGATATCTACGGAGATTTGCGCTATCGGGGCGAGGCCCTGCCGACGATACGCTCGCTGCAAACCGTATCACGAGGAATCCTGATCCGGAGTTTCTCCAAGACAGTGTTCCCCGGGCTGCGGGTTGGATGGATGATCGGCCCAACCGTGGTGACGTCGGCTCTGGCAGAGATTCGTCAGTGGTGCGATCTCCACACAGACCACTTGTCCCAGGCCATTCTGCTTCGGTTCAAGGAAAGTGGCCGTCTGAAAGCTCACCTGGCCCGGGTTCAGGAAGCGGGCAGGCAAAAGTTGGATGCCGTTCTTGAGGCTTGCGCCGAACACTTACCAGCAGGCAGCGCCTTTACGCGGCCGCAGGGAGGCATGAATCTGTGGGTCACGTTGCCCCGGGAGATCGACGCCGCTGATTTGCTTTCGCGCGCGAGGCGGGAAGGCGTGACATACATTCCTGGCCGGATGTTCTCCGTTGGCAAAGTGAATCCGGCGACGCTGCGTTTGAGCTTTGGCGGCTTACCGCCGGAACGCATCCGTGCAGGAATCGCGACACTTGGCCGTTTGTTCCGTGACGAATTACAACGGTCTGAACCCGTGAACCGCTTCGATGCGGCTCCGGCGCTGGTTTGAAGTTCTCTGGTTTCGTTCGCTGGTTTTTATCTCAAGGAGACAGGTGAATTCATGTACCTCAATGAGCAGTTCCGACTGAAGGTTGGCCTCGCTGAAATGCTGAAGGGCGGCGTGATCATGGACGTGACGAATGCGGAACAGGCAATTGTCGCGGAGAAGGCTGGAGCGGCCGCTGTCATGGCTCTCGAACGTGTTCCTTCCGACATTCGCAAAGAGGGTGGTGTGGCCCGCATGGCCCCTATCAGCATAATGCGGGAAATCATGCGTTCGGTCAGCATTCCTGTGATGGCGAAATGTCGTATTGGTCACTTCACCGAAGCTCGTGTTCTGGAAGCTCTCGAAGTAGACTACATCGACGAGAGCGAAGTGCTGACGCCGGCGGACGAAGAGCATCACGTCGATAAGCGCGACTTCCGGGTGCCGTTCGTTTGCGGGGCGCGGAACCTTGGGGAAGCTCTCCGTCGTATTGGCGAAGGTGCCGCGATGATTCGAACCAAAGGTGAGGCTGGCTCGGGCAACATCGTAGAAGCCGTGCGTCACATACGAACCATCCACAAGGAGATGAAGCAGCTGACAGTGCTCGGCAAGGAAGAGCTGATGGCAGAAGCGAAGAAGCACCAGGCACCTCTGGAGCTGATCGAGTATGTGGCCGAGCATGGCAAGCTGCCGGTGCCTAACTTCTCGGCTGGCGGCATTGCAACGCCCGCGGATGCAGCTCTGGTGATGCAGCTTGGTGCAGAGTCCGTGTTTGTTGGCTCGGGCATTTTCAAGTCGTCGAATCCGGAAGCGTTCGCGAAGTCAATTGTGAAAGCGGCAACGTACTACATGGATCCGGTCAAGCTCCTGGAAGCAAGTGAAGAGCTGGGTATGGCAATGCCAGGTCTGGACATCACGAAGATCCCCGAAGGGGAACTTCTGCAGGCACGAGGCTGGTAGTGGCTGGAGCTGGTAGGCCGCAGGTCGGCGTGCTGGCGTTGCAGGGGGATTACCAGGCTCATGGAAAGGCGCTCGAGAGAGCTGGCGCTGCCTCTGTAGAGGTTCGGTCGCCCGACCAGTTGCAGGGCCTTGACGGTTTGGTAATCCCCGGCGGCGAAAGCAGTACGATGCTGAAGCTGCTGAATGAAATGGGATTGAAAGCGCCCCTTCGCGAGTTCGGGGCACATAAGCCCATCTTCGGAACTTGCGCGGGGGCTATTCTGCTCGCAACCGAGGTCACAAATCCAGCGCAGGAATCCTTGCAGCTGATGAACATCGGCGTTGAGCGGAACGCTTATGGCCGCCAGCTCGACAGCCGCATCGTCCGTATTGCCTCAGAAGACAGCCGGCTGCACGGGGAAATCGAGGCCGTGTTTATCCGGGCACCGATCATCCGCTGGGTCGGAAGCGGCGCTCATGTGCTAGCCGAATACGACGGGAATCCCGTGCTGGTAGAGCAAGGACGACACCTGGTTTCCACCTTTCACCCTGAGCTAACGGACGACACACGAGTCCACAGTCTGTTTGTTGCGAAACTAATACCTGGTGCATCGTCGTCGTAAACAAATCTTGTTCGTTTGCATTGGGAATATTTGCCGCAGCCCCATGGCAGAGGCTATGGCGCGCAAGTATGGTTCCGACGTCCTGATTCCCTCCAGCGCGGGCACATCTGCTGCGACCCAGACACACCCGACCACACGTGCCGTTCTCAGAGAGAAGAACATCGATCTGGGCGATCATATTCCCCAGCGGTTCTCCGCAGTAAAGCCGCAGTACTACGACCTGATCGTCAATATGAGCGGCCGTGCGTTACAAGGCACCGGAGATACGCTCGTCGAGACGTGGGACGTAGCGGATCCGATGGGTCAGGACGAGGATTTTTTCCGGTCGACGCGCGATCAGATTGAGATGCTGGTGATGCGACTGATCCTGCGTATCCGGACGGGAAAATTCGACCCGCCAATTGACTCGAAGGCAGCCAGTCCGCAACAATAGAGTTACACATCAAATCGTGCGGATGTGGCGGAATTGGCAGACGCGCATGGTTCAGGTCCATGTTCTCGCAAGGGAGTGGAGGTTCAAGTCCTCTTATCCGCACCACTTCTATTCTCTCTACCTACAGAACATTTAGAACTGCCGTACGCCGGCCACGCAAAGCCTTTGGGAGCGGGTCCTACCAGAGCCCTGCTGTAGCTACCGCTAACCAGACGACAAGGGGATTGTTTCCTTAACCAGAATCCAAAGTGGCCCACCTTCATCACACATTCCAGTTTTGCCCGGAAAGCGCGGCTTGCGAGCAGATTCAGCCCGGTCGGAAGTTGGTCTGCAGTGTCGACGCGGGCTGGAAGTCTCTCCTCATCCGCAGCTTTGAAAGCCCTGGCACTGTCGAGACTTTTGAAACGAAGCCATCGCCTGACCAATTCGTGGTGTTGGTAGCAAAAGGCACCGTTGAGCTCGATTGCTTTTCCAATGGCCTCTGGAGAAGAGCATCGTATCGTCCAGGAGTCGGCGGACTCACTGCTGGATTCAATTCCAATCGGCTACGCTGGCGATCCATTCGTGCAAGCCTTTTTGAGACGATTCACATCCACATTCCTCACGAGCTGCTAACCGCTGTTGAGGAGGAACACCAACGATGCGGATACGCTTTCCGGCAAGAATCACCTGACACACTTGTCTTTGCCGACCCCGTCATCTATGAGTTGGCGCTCTCTCTGAAGGAGGCCGTTCGACTTGGAGCGCCGGATCTGTACGCTGAGTCTGCTGCTCAGTTTCTCGCGGTTCGTCTGCTATCGGTACAGAGTCCCTGGGGAACACCTCCACTTCAACTTAAGGGCGCCGGGATTGCCGATCGGCGGCTGAAGCGAGTTCTCGAATTTATGCAGTCTGAGTACATGAATCCTCTCACCCTTGATCAGCTTGGAAAAGAGGCAGGTGTTAGCCGTTTTCACTTCGTAAGACTGTTTAAAGAGAAGA
>JACMLA010000724.1 GCA_014379815.1 Bryobacteraceae bacterium
CCGAGGCTTACGTCAAAATCAAAACAGGCGAACCGACCGTAGCGCTACGGCAAATTGTTGGAGCAAATGCTCAGGAAATTGCGGTTATCGCGTCTGGTGTGACCGTAATGTTTCAACTGATGCCGAACCAGTTGTATCCGTCCATTCGCGTGGATGGCGAGAGCGGGGCGAATTGGCTGATGTGGGATCCCCGGCTGGAAAGGGATTCGGAGCCCGCCGGCCCCTATACCTTGAATGACCCTTATTCCATCTATCGGGAAAGAAGTGGACGTCTTGGCCTCCTGAATCATAGTGAGTTCGAAGCCGATGCGGTTCTGATTCGCAACGGAGTCTGGGCATCCAACACCCGCCTCCGGCTGCGTCGCATTCTTGCCAACATAGACCGATCCGAGCAATTTCATACGCGGACTGTGGGTGATTATGTTCATCCTCAAACTTATCTGATCACCGGCAGCGGCCTCGATACGACGGTACAGGCACGGCAGAATTTTCAACAGAGAACCGTTTACGGAGTGCAGCTCAATTCTGAAGGCTTGCCTCAGAGGATAGTCGGTCAGGGTGACGGCACGGTTGCTGTCGCTTCAGGCCGCGCGTTTGAGCCGCATGCTAATTGTCAGGGACGCATTGTGCTCAGAGGAATCGAACATGCGGCTGCCTTTAACAACGGGCTGGTCATCACGGGGATGCTGAGCATGATTCGACGCGCCCGCCAGTCTGCCGGCGATCAGACCTGGTGATATGCGCGATATGATGTGCGGTCATGCATCGCCGTACCTTCCTGAAAGCCGCTCTCGCAAGTGCTTCGCTGTTTCCCGCTCCTTACGCTAAGCTTGCCGCTGCGCTGACCAAAAAGGTGAAGATCACCGACGTGAAGTGCATGATCGTGCGCGGAACCTGGGATTGGAATCTGGTGAAGATCGAGACTGATTCAGGTTTGTACGGGATTGGTGAGGCGTACTGGGGACCGGGCGTAAAAGACGTCATCCTAAAACTGATGAAGCCTCTGCTCCTCGGCGAAGATCCACTGAATGTCGACAGGCTTTACACCAAAGTCCTGATGCGCAACGCGGGTGCGGGTGCGATTGGTGGCGTGACTGTAACTGCTGCCAGTGGAATCGAGATCGCTCTCTGGGATCTGGCCGGGCGAATGCTCCAGACTCCGGTTTGCAACCTGCTCGGAGGAAGGTTCCGGGACAAGGTCCGGTTCTATCGGACGATGCAGAACCCCCGCGATGTGAATGATCCAAAGTCATGGAGGGAGCATGTCAGTGCCGGTCGGGCCGAGAAGTTCGGCTGGACCGCTTTCAAGTTTCAGGGGGACGGAGTCCCTGTTGCGGCGGATCCGGAGTATCGTGAGCCGGGGCACGATCCCTACGCGCGAGGACTTACCGCGAAAGACATCCGGCGAATCGTGACGGGTATGGAAATCGTGCGCGAAGAGCTTGGGCCGGACATTCCGTTCGGGATTGAAGCTCACTGGAAATACGACACGCGGGACGTCATTCAACTCGGGAAGGCTCTGGAGCCGGTAAAGCCAATGTGGCTGGAGGATCCGGTGCCTCCCGAAAATGTAGAGGCGATGGCCCGCGTCACCCAGTCGGTGGACATTCCGATTTGCACCGGCGAGAACTTATACACGCGGCATCAGTTTCGCCGCCTGGTGGAGTTGCAGGCTTGCGATATCGTACACATCGATATTCCCAAGTCGGGTGGACTGCTGGAATCGAAACGCATCCATGACCTCGCCGACAATTACTACATCTGGACGGCCGCGCATAATCCGGCGAGCCCTGTGGGTACGATTGCTTCAGCCCACTGTGCAGCGAGCATGCGAACCTTCCGGGTTCATGAACTGGCAAAGTACATCGACTGGTGGCAGGACCTGGTGGTCCATGATGGCCCCATTATCGAGAATGGGTATCATACGATCCGCGACAAGCCGGGGTATGGGATTGAGCTGAATCCGGATGTCGCGCGGGCACACCTCGCTCCGGGGGAAGTCTGGTGGGGATAGCGCAATTGCCCCACCAGAAGCCACAACCTAAGGAAGGAGTTCGGCGGTCATAATAGCGCCACCCATGGAAGCCAGAACTGACGAGATCTTCAGAGGTCGGAGGTCGTTTTTAGAGACCCACAACGTGGACTTGTCCGCGCCGCCATCCGCAGAAGTCAGCTGGACTCGCCACGCGTCGAAGGTGCCTGCGGGGACGGTCACTTTTTCTGTGCCGTCTACCTTCAGTTCCGTCAATTTCACCTTTTGTCGCTGCAGGTCGAAGTTCCGGAACGTGGTCGTGTAACCTTCCGCAAGAGGAAGACGTGAGATGGCCTGCCATGCTCCGCCTGAGTCGCCGAAAAGAGGACCGCCCAGATCGACCGAGATCTCCTGGTCTTTCCCGTTCACCGACATTTTGCCTGTGCCTTTGTTGCCCTCAATATTCATCTCGATATTGACTGGCCCCTGATTCACAGAGCGCTTCTGCAGAACAAGAGTTCCTTTCTCGAGTTGCGCCGTGTCGGTTGCCGGACCCATAGGAGTCTCCATCGAGTCCGATGCCACCCAGTGGCCGTTTTCTTCTTTCACGGTTGTGGTTACTTTAAGGGGAATCTCCCGCCCACCTGCGGAGATCTTCGCGGAATAGTTCCAGGTGCCGGGACTGAGGTCAGAGACCAGCTTGGGCGCGCCGACGGAGCCGGGATCTGCTTTCTTAGCGAGCACGACTGTTTTTGGGTCAACCGTAATTTCTTTCAGACGCTGGCCTACGTCTGCAGGCGCGCCTTCCTGATAACGCCCGTCGAGGTGCTTTGCGAGAAACTTCTCAGCCGCCATCAACATCGCCATGTTGTTAACGGGTCGCGCGAATCCATGACCTTCGTCATCGGCCAGAAGGTATTCAACGGCGAAGCCACGGTCGCGTAAGGCGACAACGATCTGTTCCGCTTCTCCTTTGTTGACTCGCGGATCGTTAGCGCCTTGCACTACCATCAGCGGGGTCTTGATCTTCGTCGCCGCATGCAGCGGTGAACGCTCAGTCAGCCAGGCTTTCCCTTCGGACGTGCTCAGGTCGGCCATACGCGCGTACATGATCTTGCGCCCAGCCTCCCAGTAAGGCGGAATCGCTTCGAGAAGCGTGACCAGGTTGGAAGGTCCCACGATATCGATGGCTGCCCGATACAAGTCCGGAGTAAAGGCGACGCCAGCCAGGGTTGCGTATCCACCGTACGAGCCGCCAAGTATCCCTACCCGTTTGGGATCCGCGATCCCTTCGGCAATCAGATGCTTGACACCCCAGGTAATGTCGTCCTGCATCTTGCGGCCCCACTCGCCGTTACCCGCATTCAAAAACTTTTTGCCATATCCGGTGGATCCCCGGAAATTAGGCTGAAGAACGGCATACCCGCGATTGGCAAAGAATTGGGTGAAACCGCTGTAGCCCCAGTTATCGCGAGCCCAAGGGCCGCCGTGAGGGACAACGACGATTGGCAGATTTTTTTCCGGCAGGCCTTTGGGCACTGTAAGAAACGCCGGAATTTCCAGCCCGTCCGAGGATTTGTAGCGAATTGGGCGAACTGAAGAAAGAGCTTCGCGCATTACTTTTTCGCGCACTTTGTATTGCAGGGTCAGCTTGCGTCCACGGCGCTCAAACAGGTATACCTCGCCTGGCTCCACGTCGCTGGCGGCTGTGATCAGCATCGTTTGCTCATCCAGAGTGCGCGACCCGATTCCAATCTCGCGGCCGGGGAATTTCGACTGAAGAAACTTGTAGTCCGCTTCCAGACCCTTCTCACGAAAGTACCGGCGGGGCTTGTCATCGACGTAGCGCGTCATCACGAGTTCATCGGTGACTTCGGAAAACATGGTGCCGCCCAAGTCAACACGTTTCAGAGGATCGGACTCTACCGGCTCGAGCTTCTGCGTTTCCGGATCGAAAAGAAAGAGCGAGATCAGATCTGCGTCGCCCTTGTTAGTCTCCATGTAAACGCGCTTGCCATCCTTGTGGAAGCGTTCCGGTCCGCAGGCTTCGAAGACGCTGCAGGTGTAGATGGCGGTGAACTTATCAGCGTCTACACGGAGGATCTGCTGATCGCCGTTGTCTTTCACTGTCAGCGCCAGGCGCAGCTGACCTTTATTGTCGAAGAACCAGGCTGCGATCTTATCGGTATTCTTACGAACCAACGTTCGTTCGCCTGAAGAAAGCTTCAATTTGTAAAGATCGTGCCAGGATTTGTCGCGATCGTTAAGGCCAATGTAGAGGATGTCGGGATCCTGCTTCGGTGCGCTGTAGATCCGGACCTGAATGCCTTTTAGGCCGGTCAGGTCGCGCATCGGGGGCGCCTCAGTACCGTCTGCGTTTTTCGCTGCGGGGTCCACCGCGAAGACGTTGAAATTCTCGTCGCCGTCTTTGTCTTTGATGAACAGAATCTGCTTGCTATCGCGGCTCCAGAAATAGGCGGGAATGGGACGTTTGTTCTCGGTAGTTAGCAAACGTGCCGCTGAGAAGGGCTCTTCTGTCTTTTTGACCCAGATGTTGATGGTGCCATTCCAGGGTTTTAGGAACGCGATGAATTTGCCGTCAGGCGACAGTTCGGCTGACGTAATATCTGGATTCCCAAACAGGAGCTGGCGGTCAATCAGGGGTGGTAGTCCTGCAGCCGCAGGTTTCATGTTCTGGCTCATAGCGGAAAAAACGAACAAGCAAATGGCGAGTAGCGCTCTGGTTGGATGACTCACAGAGGAAACGTACCACTGACGCGAGGAGCAACGCAACGATTACGCTTTCCCTGCGGTGAGCGCCTCGCGTTCGACAGTTTGTGGTGAGCGCAGCTGGAAGATTTGCAAAGCGAGAGTATCGAGACTGTTGGTGATGCGATCGGATTCTATATTGACCAGGGCATAGCGTTCGGTAAGATTATCACCGGACTCGAGGAGCTGGTGGTGATCCTCGCGAAGGTCAGGAAGATCTGACGGATGCAAAACGGAACCTCGCAATGCGGAGGACAGCGAGTGCAGGGTAATCTCTACATCGTTCCCGAAGCGGCGGAAGGCAGGGCGCGCAGGAACGATATCGCTCCTGGTTAAGGCAGCTTC
>JACMLA010000725.1 GCA_014379815.1 Bryobacteraceae bacterium
ACCTTCGTACTCGCGGAGCCGTCATGAAGGCACTCTGGAGCCCACCACCGGGAATCTCTGTTTTTGATTCCCGCTGCGCCGTCCTTCTTCGGCCCCGCATTAGCAGAACGGTGCGCGGAGGCAAGGGTTCGCTGCGCCGCGGCACAAACCGCCGCGCCCTTGCTTCCTGTGCGCCGTTCTGCGCCCTGATTCATCACGACGGACGGCTCCGCCGGGAATCAAAAACAACCCAGTTTCTTCGTCTTGCCAAAGACGAGAACCAGTTCGCAGTAGACAAAACATCATAGGAGCAATAGATGCGGAATTTCAAAGCAGTGGCTGTCATCCTGTTTGCGCTCACCGCATGCATCCACGCGGATGTAGACGTGCCCTACGATTACAACCGGTGGCCGTACCCTCTCTACGGCGAGGTAACACAGAAGCTGCAGAAGCTTGCGGCGCAATACCCAAAGCTGGCTCGTCTTCACAACATTGGAAAGAGCGGGCAGGGTCGGGATCTCTGGGTGATTGAGATCACGAATTTCGAGACCGGCCCGTCCGATCGGAAGCCGGCGCTCTGGGCGGACGGAAACATCCATGCGGGAGAGGTCACCGGCAGACAACTGTTGATGTACTTTGCGGAGAAGTTGCTGCTGTCCTACGGTAAAGATGCGCAGACTACAGCTCTGATGAATGACCGGGTCTATTACATCATGCCTGTGCTGGATGTGGACGGCGGAGAGAAGGTGCTGACCCGTCATCCTTCGTGGCCCGAACACAAGCCGGCCGAGCAGGCGGGCAAAGATCTCGATGGGGACGGCTTCATCACTCAGATGCGGGTCAAGGACCCGAAGGGCGGATGGTACGCAAGCTCAATCGACCCCAGACTGATGCTGCAAGTGCGGGATCGGACCGGTGGCCGATGGAGCTACGTTCCCACCACCGCGCAGGAGCCTAAAGAGTTCGACGACGAACTGGCACCAATGGACGGCCGATACAGCGTGTACGTGGAAGGTCAGAATCTTACGCCCCGTCCAAATGTGGACAGAGAACCCGCGAATTTCAATCGTAACTGGCCTGCGGAATGGAAGCCAACCGAACCGGGCGCAGGACCCTACCCTCTTTCATTGCCGGAAGTAGCCGCCGTGGCCAGGTTCATGACCGAGCACCGGAACATCTACTTTGACTACACGATTCACTCAGGCGGTGGAGCTAAGAACTATATCGTCCGGCCACCGATGAGCCATCCATTCGAATTCATGCCACCTGAGGATAACGACTTCTATACGCGCGTGGGCGCCGTATGGTCATGGCTAAGTGAAGGCGGTGTTCTGAACAATAACTACTATGCGCAGGAGGTCAAAGCGGGGCGGTACGGCGACACGATGACCGGGTTCAAAAATGACTGGTCCTACATGCATCTTGGCATTCATAGCCTTCTGCCGGAGATCTCCGCCGCTGGTCGCGATTACGATGGAGATGGTTATGTGACGCAGTACGAGATTCTGCGCTGGAACGACCAGGAGAAAGACGGGAAGTACTTCGCTCCGTGGAAGACATACAAGCACCCGCAACTCGGGGACGTAGAGATTGGCGGGCAGCGAGGGATGCCTCAGGGTGTGGGCGACCGGCTGAAGACAGAATGCGAGATCCACTCGAAGCTTCTGCTTCATGTTGCCGGACTCGCTCCCCGTTTGCGCGTCGCAAAGGTTGAGGCCAGGCCCCAGGCAGATGGTCGTTACCGCGTGCAGGCAGTGCTGAAGAATGAAGGTTTTCTTTCGACCTATGTGACGCGGCAGGCACTCGAAGCTAAGCGCGACACGCCTATCCTCGCGGAACTGGACGTGGAGGGCGGTGAACTCGTCGACCAGCGAGGCAAAGTCGCCGGGCACATTCTCGGAAAGCTCGCCTATATCCGTCGATGGGGTTCCGGAGCGGACGAGTCGAACAAGACTGTTGAGTGGGTTGTAAAGCCCGGCTCAGGTCCACTGAAACTCACCGTGCGAGCGAGTACCCCAAAGGCCGGGAGCGATTCGCGCACAATTACTCTGGATCCACAAGTCCGACCCTGAGCATTGTGACGCCGGGCAAGTTGATCCATGCGACTCGCAGGTTGCCGAGCTCTCCCGGTTCGGAGCGGAAATAGCGTGCTGTTTTGACAAATTCGGTAGCTGAGATAAGGCAGCCGCAGGGAGACTCGCCATAGTCGTCCAGATGCGTTCGCACAAAAGTCGCAGCTTGAGTAGGAGCGATCAGCACGACGGGCTCGTTGGCGAAAATCGCGAGTCGGACGCCTGTGTCCCTGTCGTCGAGGATCCGGGGCGCATCCCATCCCCACAAATCCCGAAAAGGCGCGATATGATGTTCGACGTTCGTGACGGCGATCATAACGATCATCAACCCGCCAAGTTCGCCCGGACTTGTACGGGTCGGGTACGCAACGGCTGGCGATGGTCTTACCCGGACCGATCGGGGTGTCTCGTCCGAGATGAGGAACGGCAGGACACCTCCAGGGGCCGCAGCATCACCAGGCAATGCAAGATCCCACTTTCCCACTACTCCGTCCGGCTTTTGACGCTCAATGCGGACAGGGCCATGCACGGCGACGTTTCGCGAACGAATCCGCTCGGCCTCCGCTTCGATATCGTCGACATGAATGGTCCACGCGGTGCCGCCAGCTGGATTGGCGCTGTGCCCCTTCCACAAGGGCACACCATGTTTCGGCTCCAGTGTCGAGACCAGCTCCAGATAAGAATAGTCGTCGAAGCCTAGCCATGACATGTGAGTGATGCCATTCGAGTGCCTGCCTCCGTACTCGGTTGCAAGCCCGGCTGCGGCGAAGCTGTCTTGCAACACAGCCAGATCTGGCCCAGCTATGGTGATGTGATCGATGTCCATCTTCGGTTAGCTCTTCCTGCGCTTCGCGGTGATCACCAACGGCGTGCTCCCAGCCCCCTTCCACGTGAAGTCGAGAACCGCTCGACCTTGCTTGTCCCGGGAGACCGTAACCGGCTGGTCCACACTGGTGAGGTCCCACCCTGCCGGCAAAATAAAACGGCTCCGGGTGCGGGCGAGGAAGCGATCGAGGCGAAAAGTGCCGTCCTCGAGGAGCCTGTAGTTCTTCGCGTCCGTCGCGGTCTGAAAAGATCGAACCCGTCCAACTCCACCCGGAGGAACTGTATATCCCATGTCCGCTACCAGCACGCTGGCTGTCGGTGCAAACGGAGCTGGGGCGTCACCCAGCGCGTTCGCCTCCTTGCCAGTCAGGATTCGGGTAGGCAATTCTATGCCCCGGTCAAGATCGAGAGTCACGGGATTTCGTATGTTGTCTTCTTCGCGCAGTTGGGAGTAGAAATGAGATTGGCCTGGTACCATCTCCATTTCGAGCCACAGGTCGATCCTGTGCTCGGCCGGATCTTCGAGCTTATACTCGACGATCCGTTCGTCAAGCGCGCGAAAGGATCCGGCCACCTGAGCCGCCGGAACGGAAGCTCCCGTCTCCGTAGCAATCTCCACTGGCAAAGAACCTGCACCAGTATGGACCAGCCCGACGTGTAAGCGGCCCGATAGCACTTCGATCTGGGAAGCAGTCGAGATACTGGACGCTACCCACCCTGCCGGCAGTACTACAACGTGCCGACCTTCCGGCAAATTTGCCCGGAATACCAGACCGCTGCCTTTCGCCGTCACATACTTCGACCGATCGACGACTTGCTCCACGGCCAGCCTCCGCTCCATGCGGGGGACAAAATCTACGGGCAGCGTGATCTCGATGGAACGCCGATTGACTGTGGCGGCAATGCTCTTGCCAGAGACAACATCTGTTACACGGACCTGCGAGGGGTCACTGCCATCGGCCAGCGAGTGTCGGAATACACGTCCCTTAGCAGCTCGGGCAACGATATTCTCGATTAGCCGAAGTCCAGGGCGATCGCTGAACTCATAATGGTTTCGCGTTTCCTGGGCGAAACCGGCGAGCGAAATGAAGGCGAGCAGAATTGTTCGAGTCATAAGTTAGGTTGTACTGATCATCAGGAAATTCTATTGACACTGGTTCCGGCATCTGGCTAGAATTGTCAATCAACACACATTGCAGCCGTTCTCAGTGGAGCGGTGAGCAATAAGTCCCGGAATGACAGGTCGGGACACATGACGCCGCGTTGCTTCGTTACCAATCTCAGCTTCAGGACAGGAATGGATGCAACTAT
Organism: Bryobacteraceae bacterium; assembly: GCA_014379815.1. The sequence goes on from JACMLA010000725.1 coordinate 4,188, forward strand.
GCCGGCTTTGAAAACACTCGAGACCATAACTGATATACTACATATCAGAAACGACAATCACAACACTTTTCGCAGGTCGATCAGCGCATCGATCCTGCGGATATTGGTCTGTCTTGCCATTGCCGCGTGCGCTTGTTTCGCGCAGGAACAAACGGGAACCATTGAAGGTCGGGCCAAAGACAAAAGTGCTGCGTCGATGCCGGAAGTCACCGTCTCCATCGGTGGTCCCAACTTACTGGGAGGCAAACGGAGCGTGTTAACTGGCGAAAACGGTACCTATCTTCTGCGGCAAATCCCAATTGGGACATACCAGCTGACGTTCGCCAAGGATGGCTTTGCCAGTACCGTTGTGGAAGGTGTTCGCGTGCAGGCTGGCACTGTATTTACCGTGGATGCTGAACTTGGGTTGGCCTCCGTTCAGCAGTCTGTTACCACGGTGGCGACCGCGCCTGTTCTCGATACTACTCAGAATCAAGTTGCCTTCACCTACACAAGCGAGTTGATGGACACTGTGCCAAATGCACGCGACGCGTGGGCATTGGTGAGTCAAATTCCCGGAGTGACTTCGCAGACTTTCAACGTTGGTGGAACTAACAGCGGAAACCAGACCCAGCTGCGAGGGAACGGCGTTGACCACCGTCAGAACACGTATCTTTTGAATGGCGCAAACATTACAGACAACACGAGCAATGGAGCGTCCCAGTTTTTCTTTGACGTCGATTCGGTTCAGGAACTGCAGGTCTCTGTCAACGCCCACAGTGCCGAGGTGCAGACACCAGGGATTGTGATGAACATCATTCCCAAGTCAGGCACGAACCAGTTCCATGGAAGCTTGTCAGGCTACTACACCGACGATCGGCTATCATCTTCAAACCTTGACGACAAGCTGCGTGCTCGTGGTGTTACCACCCCTAACAAGATGCGCCAGTACTTCGATCTGGGGGCCGATTTCGGTGGTCCAGCGATCAAAGATAAGCTGTGGTTCTTCGGCTCCTATCGTTACACCGGCAACGAGAACATCATCACGGGCACGCGGTTGCCCAGCGGCGAGCAGCCAATCGATCGGACGTTTCTGTGGTATCCCACGGTGAAGGTTGACTGGAGACCATCCGATTCGCACAACATTTCAGGGTTCTTCAATCTGGCCCAGAAGAAACGTTTCCGTCGCGACCTCGGCCCTCTCCGGCCACCTGAGACCTCTCGCAATCAGCAAGGCGCTCCGATAGCTCGTTTGTTTACGGTTCGCGACGACTGGACGGTCAGCCCCACGCTGGTGGTTTCGTTCAAGGCGAACGTCATGGATCAGGGCTTCGAGCTGGTGCAGTTGCCAGGCGTCGATGTCGAGAATATACCCAATATGATTGAACTCTCAACCAATCGGCAGTCCGGCGCACCGCCCGCTGTCTTCGGTATCGGGAAAACAATGAGACAGTACAGCGGGACGGCCAGCTGGTTCCGCAGTAATTTCCTCGGAGGCTCACACAGCTTCAAGTTTGGGCTGGAATATGCGGGTTCTACGCAATTCGGCAACCAGGCAGGAGGCGTAGCGAAGAATGTGTACCCGGCGGACCACCAGGCTCGCTTCTTCAACGGCGTTCCAACGGAGGTAATTCTCTATGCCTCCGATGCTTCGAGTGTGAAAAACCCTACCTGGTCCGGGTTCGCGCAGGACAACTGGAAACTGGGACGCGTGACTCTCAACTTAGGTCTCAGGTGGGACTGGCAGGGCAATAAATATGCCGAAGTCGTGGGGCCCCAAAGCCGATTCTTTACCGAGCCCTCGAGACAGGAAGCAACAGACAATGTGATTACCTGGAACACAGTTGCGCCGAGGCTTGGGATTGTGTGGGATGTGACCGGCAAATCGAAAACGCTCCTGAAGGCCAGCTATGGACGCTACAACTGGCAGCTCTGGACAAATATTGCCGATGCCGCCAGCCCGGCCGGAACGCGCAGCGTACGCCGGCGATGGAACGATGCAAACGGCGACAGACTGTTCCGGATCGAAGAGGCAGGTGACGTTCTCGAAGTGAATGATCCGTCTGCCAATCGGGTGAGGATCGATACTGACCTTAAGCCTACCTTCACCGATGAGCTGGTTGTAGGGGTGTCACACGAGCTGGCCCCGAACTTCGCAATCGGATC
>JACMLA010000726.1 GCA_014379815.1 Bryobacteraceae bacterium
CACAATTCATCCCGCATCATTGCGTGGAGCGCCTCTACCCCGTCACCGACCCGCACAGTCCCGAAGGAGAAAAGCTCGGTCGCATTCCGTATTCCGAAGCCTGGTTCTGTGCCCTTGGGACCACTCTTGTCAGGCATACGCACGCGCTATTCCGGGCACCCTTCAAGCTGATCGCCCTCGATTGCGATAACACGTTATGGCACGGCATCTGCGGCGAGGACGGCCCCGAAAACGTGGTCCTCGATCCCGGCCGGAGAGCACTCCATGAATTCATGCTGGATCAGCGCGAAGACGGCGTGCTGCTCGCAATGAACAGCAAGAATAATGAAGAAGACGTCAAGGAGACGTTCCGGGTCCACCCTGAATTCCCACTGCAATTACGTCACTTCGTCACGTGGCGGCTCAACTGGGAGCCCAAGGCGTCGAATCTGCAATCGATGGCGTCACAGCTAGGGCTTGGCACCGACAGCTTCCTGTTTCTCGATGACAATCCCAAAGAATGCGCGGAACTTGCCAGCGCTCTGCCGGAAGTTCTGACATTGCCTCTGCCGGAAGCCGCCGAAGATATTGAGCACTTTCTGCATCACATCTGGGCATTCGATCACCCCGTCGTCACAGAAGAAGACCGCAAGCGAAGCGCCTATTATGCACAGGCTGCCGAGTTCGGGAATGAAGTCCAGCGAGCCCGCAGCATGGCCGATTTCATCGCTTCGATCGACTTACGTGTAAACGTCCAGCCACTGAATCTGGCACAATTACCGCGAGTCTCACAGCTCACCCAGCGTACAAATCAATTCAACACCACGACGATTCGAAGATCGGAATCTGAAATTCGCGGAATGCTGGATTCTTTCACCGTGCTGACCGCCGAGGTCACGGACCGCTTTGGCGACTACGGCCTCGTGGGAGTCATGATTCTTCAAGCTGAGTCTGACGGGATCCTTGTCGACACCCTGCTCCTCAGCTGTCGGGTGCTGGGGCGGGGTGTCGAACATCGCATGCTGGCAGAGGCGGCCGGGTTGGCAATCGCAGCGGGAGTCGAGCAGGTTCATGTTCCTTTTTTTCACACCGGGAAGAACAAGCCTGCGCTGGATTTCGTGAACTCTCTACCCGCGGCAGCCCGGGTCTCTCAGGCGGACGGATTCGTTCTTACTCTCGACGCGGATCAGATCGCGCAGCTCGAATGGAAGCCCTCGGTTCCGGCTCAGCAAAGTGCCGAGGCACCCGCTACACGGTCAGTATCGACTGCAGCCAGAACGGTGGATTACCTGCGTATCGCGACGCAATTGTCCACGGTGCCCGATATTCAGCGCGCCATGCGTGCGGACCCGGAAGGAGCTTTCGGGCGAGGCCTGACGAACACAGAGTATCGGCTTGCCGTCATCTGGTCCGATCTGCTGCAACGGCCAAACGTTCTCCGCGAGGACAACTTCTTCGACCTCGGTGGCCACTCTCTGGTCGCCGTCTTGCTGCTGATGCGGATCCAGGAAACCTTCGGTGTCGAGCTGGCGATCGACGATGTCTACACAGGTGGCCTGACACTTTCCGGCCTCGCCGCGCGGGTCGAAAGCGCACTGGCAGGCGAACTCGATCCTACCGGATACGCGGAACTACTCGCCGAAATTGAGAGCATGACCGATGAAGAGGCTCGGGAACTGCTGGCACGCGAAGACGGTCCGCCTCGATGACCTCATCGATGTCCATATGACGACCCCATCGATGTCCATATCGATGACCTCATCGATGTCCAAATCGATGCGCGTTCTGCTGACGGCGAATGCTTCCTACTACCCGCCCAAAGGAGGTTCCACCCGAAGCAATCTGCTCTGGCTCGAACATCTGGCCAGTAAGGGTCATCAGTGCCGGGTCGTTTGTGTAGCCGATGGCGACCAGCCAGACACCAGGCACGTCAGCGGAGGCCTCGAGATCTTCGCCGTTCGTGAGTTAAGCCGGCGCACGCAGGTTCTTTACAACGAAATCCGGACCTTCCAGCCAAACTGGGTCCTCGTGTCGAGCGAAGATGTCGCGCACACTCTGCTCCGTGCGGCGTATGCGGCAGCGCAGGATCGGTTCATCTATCTCGCGCACACTCCCCAGTGGTACCCGTTCGGCCCCGCAAGCTGGCATCCGGATCGTGCCGCAACCGATGTCGTCCGCAAAGCACGCGCCGTTGTCGCAATCGCCCGGACGACTGCGGACTACATCAGGCAGCACGCAGGCGTCAACGCTCACGTAATTCACCCGCCTACATACGGTCAGCCTCCATGGCCCCGATTCGGATCATTCGATCGCGGGTATGTGTTGATGGTCAATCCATCCATCGTGAAAGGGATCGCCATCTTTCTGGAGCTGGCGGCACGCTTTCCTCAGGTTGAGTTTGCCGGGCTTGCCGGTTGGGGAACAACCTCGCAGGATCGCGCCGCAATGCACCGGCTACCCAATATCCGGGTGCTCGACAGCGTCCCGGACATCGATGACGTGCTGGCAGATGCGCGATTGTTGCTGATGCCTTCCCTGTGGTTCGAAGGCTTCGGACTAATCGCCATGGAAGCCATGCTCCGTGGACTTCCCGTAGTGGCCAGCGACTCTGGCGGGCTCGTAGAAGCCAAGGCTGGCACAGGCTATGTGATCCCTGTCCGTCCCATCGAACGCTTTGAATCTGCCTTCGATGAAACTCACATGCCCCGGCCCGTCGAGATCCCCCAGAACATCGAACCGTGGGTGGACGCGCTCAATACTCTGCTCACAAATCCCAAGGCGTACGCGGAAGAATCGGAGCGGTCGCGCGTCGCAGCAGAGAAGTTCGTACAGGCCCTCGACCCAGCGGATTTCGAGCGTCTCCTGCTGGAATTGCCCCAGCAACCTCTGCGTATTCTGCTGGCGCACAACTCGCTGTACTACCCTTCGCACGGCGGAGGCGACAGGTCCAACCGTCTGCTTATGGAGGCCCTTGCGCAGCGCGGACATCAGGTGCGTGTCGTCTCCCGCGTCGCTGCATTTGGAACGGCTGATGGAGACAACCTTCTGAGCGATCTCAGGCAGCGCGGAGTTCGGGCCGATCTCGTCGAAGACGGCGCCATTGGATATACCCTCAGCCGCGTAGACGTACTCACTGTAGCGTACGAATCTACCCTCCGGCAGGTGTTCTCCCGTCAGCTGGAACAGTTCGATCCCCAGATCATCATCACGTCCACCGATGACCCCGGGCAGCTCCTGTTCGACCTCGCAATACGATCGGCGACCGCCCGTGTCGTGCACTTAATTCGGGCCACCATCGCAGTCCCATTTGGGCCCGACAGTTCCAGCCCCAGCAGCGCCAAGTCAGAGGTCCTCAAGAACGCCGATGCAGTAGTTGGTGTCAGCAACTACGTGGCAAAGTACGCACAGGAATTCGGCGGTCTGGAAGCAGTACACGTACCGATATCGTTGCTGGAGTCTGGTCCCGAGCCTCCATACCTCGGCCGGTTTGAAAATCAGTACGTCACAATCGCAAATCCCTGCGCTGTGAAAGGGATCGGCATCTTCCTCCAGCTTGCCGACCGGATGCCGCACGTGCAGTTCGCCGCAGTCCCCACATGGGGGACGAATCCGGACGACTATCTCGAATTGCGAGCGCGTTCCAACGTCATAATCATGCCGCCTGTCGATGATATCGACGAGCTATTTGCAATCACCCGGGTTCTCTTAGTGCCATCTGTGTGGGCCGAAGCCAGATCGAGAATCGTTGTCGAAGCAATGGAGCGTGGCGTTCCCGTAATCTCCAGCGATGCGGGCGGACTACCGGAAGCCCACATGGGCGTGGATTACGTGCTGCCCGTCAATCTGATCCGGCAATACCAGGCAGCGATAGACGTCAACATGGTTCCCGTGGCTGAAGTCCCTCCTCAGGACATCGCGCCCTGGGAGTCTGCCCTGCAACGTCTGCTTAACAATCGCGATCATTGGGACCAGATCTCGAAGCAGTCACGAGAGGCAGCGCTCGCGTACGCAAGAGATCTCTCTGTGGCCCCGTTCGAGGCGCTCCTGCACTCCGTTCTGCAGAATCCGAAAGCCCGGAGGAGTAAGCCGGAACTCTCAGATGACAAGAAAAAGCTCCTGGCATTGCGGCTCAGGCAGAGATCGTGGCTGGCTGGAACAGAGGCCTTGCGCAGTGAAGACGCCGCGTTGATCTGTCTGCCATGGGCAGGGGGTGGCACGCTGCAGTATCTGCGCTGGCGCGACTCTTTGAAGAACGTAGCCATTCCCGTTGCAGTGCGTTTGCCGGGTCGGGAATCGCGGATGACAGAGCCTCTTTTCACCAGCATGTCGGCACTGCTGGACGCAATCGGTCCGGCTGTAGCAAGGCTCGGGAAAGAACGCGCGTTCAGTCTGTTCGGGCACAGCATGGGCGCTGGCATCGCATTTGAGCTGTGCCGGTGGCTGCTGGCTCGCGGAGAATCCTTACCGCGTACGCTGATCGTAAGTGCGGCCCGTGCTCCAAAATTCCGTCGCGCTGCCTTGAACGGACCGGATCCCTCGGACGAAGACTTGCTGTTAGAAAGCCACCTTTCCCAACAGGAAAAGGACCTGCTGCTGCCTGCGCTACGGGCAGACGCCCATCTGTATCGTCGCCACGTCTTCACGCCCGGCCCGCCGCTGGAGATTCCAGTCTTTGCCTATGGCGGCGCGGAGGACGTCCGGGTCTCACCGGAGCACATAGCAGGTTGGGCAGAGGAAACCACAGCGAGCTTCCTTCAAAGAACGTTTGCAGGAGATCACTTCTATCTAGCCGGCAGCGAGGCCAATGTCCTCAGTTGTCTCCGCAGCGACCTGGCGTCGGGGCTCAGGTAGTATCCCAGCGAACGCCGCCCAGGCCCAGGGCAAAGCGGTCAGGGTGCTGAACAGGCCGGCCACAAGTCCAATCTCGCGCGGATCGTGGCGAATCGTCGCGAGACTCGCAACACTCATCGAGACCATCATCGTGGCATTGTTCATCGCTTCCGATGTGCTGAACACTCGTCCCCGAAGCGCGTCCGGAATGTGAGTCAACAGCATCGTCCGGTTCTGGACGTTGTTCGCGCCCATAGCAATCCGTGACAGAGCGATAAAGCAGATGCCTCCAACCAGGCCAACCTGACTAAAGGCAACGTACGAGAGTCCATGGATCAAAAAGTTAATCCACACCGCGTGCAGATACTGGCCGTAGCTGAGACGGCGTCCCATCTGGTGGCCGATCACGCCCCCAATCACGAGTCCAACGCCCGCAAAGCCCCAGATCAGTCCGATGCCTGCAGCACCCCGACCGTAAACCGAACTCCCGAAGAGCGTGAACAGGATCTGCGCCGCGCCGCCTCCGGTCGACCAGCCAACGCCCGCCAGCAGGATGGCCAGCACCAGTGGCGTTTGACGGATCCATGTCAGGCTCTCACTGAAATCGGCCCAGAAATGACTCCGATGTGTTTCGTGCGTTTCCACTTCTTCCCGGGCCGCACGAAATCCGCTCTCCGACTTCAGCTTCCACACTGCAAACGCGCTAAACACAAATGACAACGCATTGGCAACGAAGGCCCACTTGTACCCAAACTGCATCGTGCTCAGACCGCCGAGCATCGTGCCAAAAGTCAGGGTCAGCCAGCCCGTCGTCTGCGTCACCGCATTTGCAGTGTGTAGTTCCTCAGGTGCCGCAATGCGAGGCAACACCGCGGAACGTCCACTGCTGAAAAACGGAGAAGCAAATGTCAACAAGCCGCTGAGCAAATACAGCAGCCAGTGCTGTCGATGCGTAAGCACCAGGACAAACAGAATCGCAATGACGGCCCTCACCAGATCGCTGGCAATCATGATCTTGCGGCGATCCATCCGATCTAACGCGACCCCTGCGAATGGAGCCGCAAGGATAGCCGGTAGCGTCCGGGCGATCATCACGCCGCCCACCACCGCACCGGAGCCACTCACGTCATACGCAAGGCTCAGGACCGCAATGCTGTTGAAGTGGTCGCCGATCTCGCTGATCACTTGCCCGGACCATAAGTATCTGTAGTTACGGTTGCGGGCTACAAGTGACCAGAATCCATTCACGCAGAGTGCTTCTTATGCAAGTAGCGGTCAAGGAAATGAGTGTTTAGGTTCCCCGCCGCAAACTCGGGATCGGCCATGATGCGCTGTTGCAGGGGTATCGTCGTGTGGATTCCTTCCACGACAAACATGCCCAGTGCTCTGGACATCCGCGCAATGGCTTCGGTCCGGTCCGCTCCGTAGACAATCAGCTTGGCTACAAGTGAGTCGTAATAGGGTGAAACAATCGCGTCCGTGTAAGCGGCCGTGTCGACCCGCACCCCGATGCCACCGGGCAGATTCAAGCCCGTGATCTGGCCTGCCGAGGGGACAAACGTTTCGTGATGCTCGGCATTGATGCGGCACTCGATCGCGTGCCCCCGGAACTCGATTGGCTCTGTCACGATCTCGCTCAGCTTTTCTCCTGCTGCGATCCTGAGTTGCGCCTTAACCAGATCGATGCCCGTCACCAGTTCGGTTACCGGATGCTCCACCTGAATGCGCGCGTTCACTTCAATGAAGAAGAGCTGGCCGTTCTCATCCATCAGAAATTCAACCGTGCCGGCGTTGGTATAGCCAACGGCCTTCATCGCCGCAGTCACACGCTGGCTGACTTCGCTGCGCAACTTCGGGGATACCGCAGGCGACGGCGCTTCTTCCACCAGCTTCTGGTGACGACGCTGGATCGAGCACTCGCGTTCGCCGAGAATCTGAACATTGCCGTGGTGATCGGCCAGAACCTGAAACTCGATGTGACGCGGTGCGGAGATGAACTTTTCGATATAGACGTCAGAGCACGAGAACGCTGCGCCGGCTTCGGTCTGTGCCTGGGCGAGATTCGCTTCCAGCTCCGCTTCGTTACAGACAACACGCATCCCGCGTCCACCCCCGCCTGCAGCGGCTTTGATGATCACCGGATAGCCAATCTGGCGTGCAATCGCGCAGCCTTCGTCGACCGTTCGTACAACACCCTCTGAGCCTGGCAGAATCGGTACTCCAGCCCGCTCCATCAACGCACGCGCGCGCTGCTTCAGACCCATGTCTCGGATCACGGACGGCTTCGGTCCGACAAAGATGATGCGGGATTGCTCGCACACTTCCGCAAACTCAGCGTTCTCGCTCAGGAAGCCATAGCCGGGGTGAATCGCGTCCACGTTCGTGATCTCTGCTGCGCTGATCACCGACGCAATATCGAGATAGCTGCGCGAACTGTGAGCCGGGCCAATGCAGACAGCTTCGTCGGCAAACCGGACATGCAAGCTGTTGCGGTCAGCTTCCGAGTACACCGCCACGGTCCGGATACCAAGGTCACGACAGGCACAAATCACGCGAAGGGCGATTTCGCCGCGATTCGCGATCAGGACTTTGTGAAGCATGCCTTACGCCGGACGAATCGCAAACAGCGATTCTCCGTACTCCACCGGCCTGCCATTTTCAACTAGTTTGCTGATTACCGTGCCGGACACATCGGATTCAATCTCGTTCATCAGCTTCATGGACTCGATAATGCACAGCACCTGCCCTGCAAGTACCTTGTCACCCACCTTGACGAACGGGGCGGAGCCAGGCGACGACGATTCGTAGTAAGTGCCGACGATCGGAGACTTGACGTAAGTGGGACTGTCCTCTATTGCTGCTGGCAGATCTGCGGGCACGCCTGAAGGGGCAGGGGAGGCATAAATGGCCGCGCTGGGCGCCACGCCGGCAGAAGTCGCAGGCAGAATGATTTCCTGGGAGGAAGCAAAGTTGGAGCGCCGGATACGGACTCTGTTTTCACCTCGGGCTACTTCCAGCTCGGCGATACCGGTCTCATGAACGACCTGGATCAGCTCTTTAATCTCTTCAATGGTCATAGCAAACGGGTTAAACGACTACAAATTCCTTAGAGGTGGGAGTGAGGATTTCGCATCCATTTCGGGTTACCAGAACGGTGTCTTCGATGCGGACTCCTCCGAAACCTTCCAGGTACGCACCTGGCTCGATCGTGATTGCCATACCCTCCTGCAATCGGGTTTTATCCGTACGACCGATTCTTGGTGGCTCATGGATTTCAAGGCCAAGTCCGTGGCCAGTGGAATGGACAAATACTTCGGCCAGACCATGCTGTTTCAAGACCTGCCTTGCAGCCCGATCCACTGAGCTGGCTGTCTTACCAGGCCGCACAGCGTCAATTGCTGCCAGCTGCGCTTCCAGAACCGCACGATACAACTTTTTGGCCTTCGTACCAGGCGAACCCTTCGTACCCGGCAAACCAAGATGCACCACCCGGGTCATGTCACTGCAGTAGCCCCCGAGGAGGGCACCAACATCCATTAATAATAGCCGATTCGTGCCAAGCGGCTGGGAACCTGGAGTCGCATGCGGGAGAGCCGAACGTTCCCCGGCGGCAACAATCGAGGCAAAGGCACTTCCCTCAGCTCCAAACCGGCGCTGTCCATAGTCGATTTCGGACGCCAGTTCGTTCTCTGTCATCGCTGGCCGGATCTTCAGCAATGCCCGGTCATACGCACGCGAGTTGATCAATGCGGAGCGGCGTATCGCATCGATCTCATCCTCTGACTTCACCATTCGGAGTCGCTCCACAAGTGGCGGAAGCGGCACGCACTCCAGCGTCCGCGCCGCTTTCTGGATGTACAGCATTGTGGAAACGTGCATCCTCTCAGGCTCAATGCCAAGCTTGCGAATCCGCAAGCGGGCAACCAGTTTTAGGACTCCAGGCAGGAAAGAGTTCCGCGCAATGACCACGCGGCAGTCGCTTTCCGCCGAGGCTTGCAACGTATACCGGGGATCGGTGAAGAGAGTGGCTGAGTCCTCCAACACCAGCAACATGGCATGACTCCCGGTGAACCCGGACAAGTAACGCACGTTGGGCAGTCCGGAGATCAGCGCCGCTTGTACCTTTTGCTCCGCGAACTGGGCGGTCAGAGCAGTTCGGCGTTGCGCAAGCGTACTCACGGAATCAGCAGTAACTTACCCGAGGTCCGCCGGCTGGCAAGATCTTCATGCGCTCGCCCCGCGTCCTCAAGCGAATACTCGCGTTCCACTTTCAGCTTCAGGGCGCCCGAAGAGACCCAGCTCAGCACGTCGCCTGCCCGCCACTTCAGGTCCTCTGCAGTCGAGGTGTAATCCTGCAGTTTCGGGCGCGTCAGGAACAGCGATCCTTTCTGATTCAGAACCAGCGGAGCTATAGGATCCACCGCTCCACTCGCGTTCCCGAAGGTGACCATCAGCCCTCGCGGACGCAGACTGTTCAGACTCTTCTCCCACGTCGATTTCCCAACAGAATCGTAGACCACGTCGACGCCTTTGCCATCGGTCAGGCGGCGGGTCTCTGCTTCGAAATCCTGCTCAGTGTAGACGATCATTTCGTCGGCACCAATGCCCCGGGCGTCCTCAGCCTTCTCCCGGGAGCCGGCAGTTCCAATAACGCGTGCCCCCAGCATCTTCGCCATTTGCACGATAATCCTGCCCGTCCCGCCAGCCGCGGCATGCACCAGACAAGTCTCGCCCGGCTTCAGCAGATGCGTACTATGCGTCAGATAGTGGGCCGTCATACCCTGGAGCATCGCAGCACCGGCAAGCTTCAGGTCCAGCTCTGGCGGAACAGCGATGAGCACTTTGGCCGGGACTGCCTGATACTCCGCGTAGGAGCCGGGAGGTCCGGAGAACGCCACGCGATCCCCTGCATGGACTGAGTCCACTCCCTCGCCAACCGCTTCGACAACACCCGCTGCTTCCCCGCCCGGAGTAAATGGCAGAGGCAGTTTATACAGCCCTGTCCGGTGATAAATGTCGATGAAGTTCACTCCTGCCGCAACGATTCGCACCAGTGCTTCACCGGCCTGCGGAGTGGGTACAGCAACGTCCTCGACCAGCAGCCGCTCAGGGCCACCAGTCTCACTGACTCGGATTGCGCGCATAGCTTTCAGATTACCGGACTGTGAGCCCGCGGCGAATCGCGCGATGCCCGTGGACCCAGCCGGCATACATCAGCAGATACGCAACAGTGAAAGGAAACAGCGCAAGTTGCGTCAGGGTTCTGGCAGCGTCCGCTCCGGAGAGACCGAAGCGAAACAGAATAAACTTTCGGACAATCTGCCAGTTCGCACGATCCACCCAGAAGTAGTCGGAGTTTTCGTTGACGATAAACAGCTTGCCTGGAAGCTGCGCCGCGATTACCCATTTCCACTTGAACATGATCGGTAAGTCCGCGCACATAATCCCAACTGCTGAGTAGTGCTTCGCACGGAGCTCCGCAAACAGACGGTTGCGGCCTTCTTTGCCCGGATACAAACCGATGTCATAGACCACCCCCCGTGCGGGATCGAAAGCACCGGGCGCGGAGCCGAAACAAGTTACCAGGTCCACGTAGGGACATTGGCTGTAAAGGGCAGGCAGTATGCGCTCGCTCACTTCCCGATCCCCACTCTCGACAAAGACAACATTGTTGAGCTTAGGGATTCGGTTGGTAAGAAATCGCTTTAAACGCCCCACCCGTAAGCCTCATGCAGTTGGTTGTCGACGGCAGTCTGGTCCGGTACAGGTGCTTCCACCGCCTCGCCCGCTGCCGCTGCGCGTAAAAGCTCCAGCCGGATCGCGGAAAGCATCGCGTGGGCACTCGCCTGAATCACATCGTGCGAGATGCCGACGGTGGTCCAGGCCCGCGTGTCATCCGACCATTCCACCAGCACCCGAACCTTCGCGGCTGTTCCCTTGTTGCCATCGAGGACGCGCACCTTGTAATCCCGCAACCTGACATTGTCGAAGCGGGGATAGTGCCCGGCAATGCATCTTCGTAGCGCATTGTGCAGAGCGTCAAATGGACCCTGACCGGTCCCGGTAGCAGCCCGCAGATGCCCCTGATCGTTCACAATGATGCTGGCCACAGCTTCAGAGTGATCGCCGCCATAAGCCTTGGTCGAAACGTCAAAACCGACCAGTGTGAAAAAGCGCCGTTCCGGATAACGCTCCTGCAAAACGAGGAGCTCGAAGTTCCCCTCGGCAACCTCAAAATCGTAGCCTTCATGCTCAAGCTCTTTGATCCGTGCCAGCAGGCGACGGCGCGCATCCTCGTCCAGACCTTCAGCGAGGTTGTAGTGCTCCAGCTTGTACTTGATGTTGCTGCGGCCCGAGAGATCGCTAAGCAAAACCCTCTGGCGATTGCCTATCAGCTCCGGCTCAATATGCTCATATGTTGCCGCGTTCTTCATCACAGCACTCACGTGGACCCCGCCCTTGTGAGCGAATGCGCTCTTGCCCACGAAAGGCTGTTCCTGACGCATTGGTAAGTTCGCCCGGTCCGAGACGTAGCGTGCCAGGTCGGAGAGAGTACGAAGGCGTTCCCGGCCCACCGTATCGTGCCCCATCTTCAGTTCCAGGCTGGCGATCACAGAGACCAGGTTCGCATTCCCGCAGCGTTCCCCATAGCCATTGATGGTGCCCTGAACGTGTGTCGCTCCCGCTTCCACAGCCGCCAGAGTATTCGCTACAGCAACATCAGAATCGTTGTGCGCATGAATGCCAATCACGCTGCCGAAGCGCTTCACGATTTCACTCACAATCGCAAACAGACGGTGGCTCAGAGTTCCGCCATTGGTGTCACACAGCACCAGCACGTCGGCCCCGGATGCCTTCGCTGCTTCGAGTGTTCGCAGCGCAAAATCAGGGTTCGACGCGTAGCCGTCGAAAAAGTGTTCCGCATCGTAGACCACCTCGCGACCCTGGCTCTTCAGATGGCGGACTGTGTCGGAGATGATCTCGAGGTTCTGCTCTTCGGTAATGTCGAGGGCGTACCGCGTGTGCAAATCCCAGCTCTTGCCAAAGATGGAAATCACCGGGGTTCCGGCAGCCAGCAGTTCCGCAACATTGGCATCCCGCTCAACCGGATTGCGCGCCAGACGCGTCGATCCAAACGCCGTCAGCTTTGCGTGACGGAGATTCAGCTCCGCTTTCGCACGCTCAAAGAACTGCTTGTCTTTTGGGTTCGAGCCGGGCCAGCCACCCTCAATAAAGTCAATACCCAGCTCGTCCAGTTTTTGGGCAATCAGGAGCTTGTCGCCCGCGGAAAAGGAGACGGACTCGCCTTGAGTTCCGTCGCGGAGAGTGGTATCGAAAGTCTGGATTCGCATAGCCCGTTCGTCTTTCAGCTGGTCGCTGTGGTGGTTGCTGAGCTACTAACCGCGCCCGAAGTCGCCGGCACCGTTTGTTCCTCGGGAACGCCCGCTTCTTTACGCTTCTTCAGGAAGGTCATCATCTTGCGAAGCTCGAAGCCTACTGTTTCGACCGGCAGATTCTTAGCCTTCTCGCGCATGGCCAGGAAGTTATGCCGCCCTGTGCGGTTCTCGTTCATCCATTCCTTCGCAAACTGGCCCGACTGAATCTCCGCAAGAATCTTCTTCATCTCCTGACGGGTCTCCTGCGTTACGATTCGGGAGCCTCGGCTATAGTCGCCATACTCGGCAGTATCCGAAACGGAGTACCGCATGTAGCCAAGCCCGCCCTCATAGATGAGATCCACGATCAGCTTCAACTCGTGGAGACATTCAAAGTAAGCAATCTCGGGAGCATAACCAGCCGCGACAAGAGTTTCAAACGCAGCGTTGATCAGTTCGCTCACGCCGCCGCACAGGACCACCTGCTCGCCGAACAGATCGCTCTCGGTCTCTTCCTTGAAGTTCGTTTCAATAACACCAGCGCGAAGGCACCCAAGTCCCTTGGCATAAGCCAGAGCTTTACCTAATGCTTCGCCGGTCGCGTCCTGGTGTATGGCGACAAGGGCCGGAACCCCGCTGCCTTCCGTGTAGACTTCACGCACACGATGGCCCGGAGCCTTAGGCGCCACCATCGTCACATCGATACCCGGAGGAGGCACAATCTCACCGAAGTGAATATTGAAGCCGTGCGCAAACATCAGCGTCTTCCCGGGCGCCATGTGCGGAGCGATCTCATTCTTGTATAGATCGCCCTGAATATGATCCGAGACCAGGATCATGATCGTGTCGGCGAGCTTCGCGGCTTCCGCGGTTGGCAGCACCCGCAGTCCCGCCGCCTGTGCCTTGTCCTGACTCTTGCTGCCCGGATACAGTCCGACAACGACATCCAGGCCCGAATCGCGCAGGTTCAGCGAGTGGGCGTGGCCCTGACTGCCGTACCCAATGATTGCGATGGTTCGCCCTTGCAACTTCTCGAGGTTGCCGTCCTGCTCGTAATAGCGTCTTGGCATTTCTTGTAAGGTCACTCCGTCTGAATTTAAGCGATGGAATTAAGCAATCACAGCAGCATTAGCTTCTGTCGCAATCGCCTCGCCTCCACCTGTAGCAACAGGAGGGGCAAGTTTAAGCTTCTTCATTTCAAGGCTGACCGCAGTAAGTCCTGACCGGGTCGCCTGCAGGTCGCCGTAAGCTTCCATGATGCTGATGAACTCATCGAGCTTCTCCGGGTCGCCCGTTACTTCCAGCGCGAAACCATCCACGCTGGAGTCGACAACCCGCGCTCCAAAGATTTCCGCTTCTTTCAAGATGGCGGTACGATTCTCAATCGTGGAGCGGATGCGTAACAGCACCAGTTCCCGCGCAACCGAAGGGGTATCGGTCATGTCCGTCGCCTGGAGAACATTCACCAGTTTGTTAATCTGCTTGATCACCTGGGGGCGAATCTTAGGGTCGACGTCCGCCACGATAGTCATGCGCGACAGACTCGTATCCAGCGTACGCGCCACCGTCAGGCTCTCAATGTTGTAGTTGCGTTGCGCAAACAAACCCGTAACACGCATCAAAGCGCCCGGCTTGTTTTCCATCAGGATAGAGATAACCTGCAGCATACTGTCTCCTTAGTCTCCTGCCACAGAAACAGGCTGGGGCGGACCGAGCACCATCTCGTTAATGGCTCCACCGGCGGGCACCATCGGGTACACATTCTCAAAGGGAGCAACCCGGACGTTCAGCAGGTAAGGACCCGGCTCGGCCACCGCTGCTTCCAGTGCGGACCGCAACTCGGAAGGCTTCTCGACCGTACGCCCCTTAAATCCATAGGCACCCGCGAGCTGTTCCACTTCAGGGAACGAGTCCAGCGTAACGGAGCTCAGCCGGTTGTTATAGAACAGTTCCTGCCACTGCCGAACCATGCCGAGATAGCCATTATTCATCACGATGATCTTGACGTTCAGACCATAGTTGACAATCGTTGCCAGCTCCGGCAGAGACATCTGGAAACCACCGTCGCCGACTACCGCAAACACGAGTTTTCCCGGGCAGGCAAACTGGGCACCGATCGCCGAAGGCAGACCGTAGCCCATCGAACCGAGACCGCCAGAATTAATCCATAGCCATGGCTCATCGAAGCGGATGAACTGCGCGGCCCACATCTGATGCTGGCCGACATCGCTGGCCACAATCGCGTGCCCACCCGAAATCTTGTCGATCTCTTCCATCAAATGCTGCGGCTTGATCTCGTCCGGAGTTCGGGGCGGAACGCTGAGAGGGTGTTCAGCCTTCCAGTCGCGGACCTGTTTCCACCAGCTGATCCGGGCTTCGCGCTTCGGTGAAGAAGACTCGGCTTTGAGTTCGGCGACGACTTTGTTCAGACGCTGCAGAACCTTCTTCACGTCGCCAACGATCGGAATGTCCGCGTTGCGAATCTTGCTGATCTCGGCCGGATCGATGTCGACATGGATCACTCGGGCGTGCGGTGCAAAGGCAGCGAGACGTCCGGTAACCCGATCATCGAAGCGAACTCCAAGAGCAATGATGAGATCGGTGTTATACATCGCCATATTGGCGGCATAACTTCCATGCATCCCCGGCATGCTGATGAAATTAGGATGGCTGCTGGGCAGACCGCCAAGTCCCATCAGCGTACAAACAGCGGGAAGCTCTGCCGTCTCCACCAGCTCGCGCAGTTCATGCGATGCATTGCCAAGGATGATGCCTCCGCCCGCGTAGACAAGGGGCCTCTCGGCTTCGAAGATCATCTGCGCGGCGCGGCGAATCTGTCCGCTGTGACCCTCAGTCAAAACCTTGTACCCGGGGAGATGAATCTCTTCGATGGGCTCATAATGACCCCGCGCCATGAAGACATCTTTCGGTACGTCGACCAGAACAGGTCCGGGACGACCGCTGCTCGCCAGATAGAAAGCTTCGTGAATGATCTGCGGCAGTTCCGCCAGCGTCCTGACCATGTAGTTGTGCTTGGTAGCCGAGCGCGTCAGTCCAAACGTGTCCGCTTCCTGAAACGCGTCCGTGCCAATCAGCGCCGTCGAAACCTGCCCTGTCAGCGCCACCACCGGGACCGAATCCATCAGCGCGTCGACCAGTCCCGTAACCAGATTGGTAGCGCCCGGACCGGAGGTCGCGCAGCACACCCCAACGCGTCCCGTCGCCTTCGCGTACCCTGAGGCAGCAAAGGCAGCGTTCTGTTCGTGGCGTACCAGCACGTGCCGGATCGGATGGTCATACAGAGAGTCATAGAACGGAAGCGTCACGCCCCCGGGATAGCCAAAAATGCATTCCACGTTCTCTCGGTTCAGACACTCGAGAAGCATCTTTGCGCCACTGATCAGACTGGACATAAGCAGGTATCCTCGCGAAATTCGCCCGAATTAATTGCTATATAACAGAAAAGGCCACCGGTCCGGGTTGCTCCCCGCCAGTGGCCCTTTAGGAAATCCTATGTGGCTCACTCAGGCGGGGCCCGTTACGATCGCCCCTACAATAATGCGTACAGCTACGAGTACACGCGCTGTAGCGATTCTGTCCTGAGTACTGACCACGTACTGAGGCTAACCCACAAGCGTCGTAAATGCAAGAGGCTCCCCGCATTAGAAATGTTTATATCGGCATCATCTGGCTAGCATCGCGGTGCCGTAAAGTGGCATCGGAGAGATATGACCACTCTGGAAGCAAGCTCAGACGTCGCCGATCTGGCGGAGACGGGCCAGCCGCATCTGTTCGCGCCACTCACCATTCGTAATGTGACATTCCGTAACCGGATAGCCGTCTCGCCCATGTGTCAATACTCCTGCGAGGACGGTTTCGCGACGGACTGGCATCTGGTGCACCTCGGGAGCAGGGCCGTCGGAGGCGCAGGTCTTGTGATGGTGGAAGCTACCGCAGTCGAGGCGCGGGGACGCATCACGCACGCAGATCTGGGTTTGTGGAAAGACGAACACATCGCACCTTTGCAGAAGATCGCCGCATTCATTTCCTCGCAAGGCGCGGTAGCGGGAATCCAGCTAGCGCACGCAGGCAGAAAGGCAAGCACCCATTTGCCGTGGGAAGGAGGCGCTGCCATCGCCCCCGCAGACCCGAATGGATGGCAGGTCGTTGCACCCAGCGCGGTCCCATTCCGTGATGGCGATCCAGAGCCCGCGGAGTTGTCGCGAGCCGAAATTCGTGGAGTTGTCGAAGCTTTCGTTGCGTCCGCGAAGCGGGCACTAGAGGCAGGATTCCAGGTCCTCGAGATTCACGGCGCGCATGGCTATCTGATGAACGAGTTCCTCTCGCCTCTCTCGAATCAAAGAACCGATGAGTACGGCGGGTCGTTCGACAATCGAGTTCGTTTAGTGCTGGAGATAACGGAAGCAATCCGCGCCATCTGGCCGCAATCGCTGCCACTCTTTCTCCGAATTTCCGCCAGCGACTGGGCCCCAGGTGGATGGACCATAGAGGACTCCGTTGAATTAGCGCGTCGTGTCCGCCCTCTCGGAGTAGACCTGATCGACGCATCCTCCGGAGGGGCAGTACCGTACGCCAAAGTGGAAACCGGCCCCGGATATCAGGTCCCCTTCGCAGCCAAAATCCGGCGCGATTCCGGGATACTAACCGGAGCCGTAGGCATGATCACCGAGCCGCAACAGGCGGACACCATCATCCGCGAAGGTCAGGCCGACATAGTCCTGCTGGCACGCGAATTCCTCCGCTCTCCCTACTGGCCGCTCCAGGCAGCCCGCAAGCTAGAGCAAGCCGGGGCGGCAGCACCCCCGGTCCAATACACCCGCGCGTTCTAAACTGACACGGCATAATGGACTTAGACTGAAGTCGATATGGTAGATCAGATAATCGTCAGCAATTCCAATGTGATGAACGGCACTCCGTGCTTTCGCGGAACCCGAGTGCCGTTCAAGAATCTTATTGACTACCTCGAGGGCGGTCATCCACTCGGCCAATTCCTCCGGCAGTTCCCAACAGTTACGCGCGAAATGGCAGTTCAGGCCCTTGAGGAAGCGAACGAGTCGCTGCTCGCCCGGATTGCCTGAGGTTGCTGCTTGATGAGTGTCTGTCGCTCTATTGCCGTAGCAGTCCTTCACTCGCGTAGAAACCAACTTGAAGATCTGAGACCACTGGTACCTGCGGTTCTGAAAGCACTCGAACGCGTGCGGCCAGGCGAGACCATCGCTGTCGACTAGAGAATGAACTCGGGATTAGACGGGCTAAGGCGGTACGAATGCGTTACGCTTGATAGTGTCGAGACGATCAAAGCAGCGTAATGCCCGAGCGCGGACGTCACCGCATGGCAGCGTTGCGGAAGGGAGCCCTCGTGAACGACCGGCTGGAGTTTGACATTGTCTGTCCCAACAACCACAACAAAGCAGTTAAGTTCAGTCAGGAAGAGTTCGAAGGAAGTTTGAAGTCCGGCGAACTAGTGTTCCACTGCAACACCTGCGACACAAACTGGTCCCCTACCCGAGAAGAAATCACCGGGTTTCGAAAGCAGTTCGCAAAGACCCCAGACTAGCGTTTTGGAAGAGGCTGTCAGATCCCCCTCACGATTTGTTGCGGTTGCCTACTCAATGTCTCCGGGATCGTTAAATAGAACCGTAAGCTTTATGGAACCGTGCTTCACTTGCGGAAACCCTGGCGCGGACCGATCCCCCGGGTCCAGATTCGATGCCGTATCGTCAGGCGGGAACAGGACCAGAGAGCTTAAGAACTCGAGAACATCCATCCTCTCAACAGCACTCAGGGACGCGAAGCGGTCCCGTGCGGATTGCGCCTCCCCGCCGTGACGCAAGATTACTTCCGTAAGACTTGAACTCCTTCCATCGTGACCATACGGGGGAGTCGTGCCGACGCCCCATAGCGCCGTCGTCAGGAACTGTTTCTGCAAGCTGCCATCGTAATTGCGTTCGTGAAAATTGGGACCGAGATCATGCGATTTGAAATCAGTGAACAGGTTCCTGACCTCAAATGATCCGAGCATGGGGAGCTTCAGGGATGGATGGCCATCGTTCTGGTCCACAAACTGGAACAGTGGACGCGCTGTGGAGAATAGGCGGTTGAAGTTCCCTCGTTCCGGATCGAACACCGTCTCGACGTCGGCCACACGCCGGTCCCGATCGACCCGCAGATCGGCAATGTGACACGAGGCGCATCCCACCTTGTCAAAAGTCTGGCGTCCACGCTTGACGCTTTCCGTCTGCTCGGAAAGGCCAGGCTTGAAGTAGTTCAGCAGATAGAACTCGAGGTAGTCTACAACGGCGGTCGCAATCTGGTTCCGCGGTTGCTTACCTTCAGCGACCTTCGTGGGATCGGGTTCCGGAGGTGCTTCCAGCGCGTCCTCAGCCGCGTCAAGCGTTATGCCACCAATGGTCGTCAGACGGGCCTTGTCATCGATTGCGCTTGTCAGTTCCGGATCCCAGCACTGAAAGCCCATTTCGTTATTCATAGCGCCGTTGATGAACTCGCGAATCGAGATCGTGCCGCCGTGCGCGGAAAATGGGCGCACCCGTAAATCCGCCGCCACACCCTCTACCTTCGTAGTGTCCACAGTTCCATCTGGCATTGCCGTGATGTTTCCGTAATGAATGCCCTTGGCCGTAAGTGGGCGAGTGATCCCGGTGCGGGTTCGCTTTGCTTCTGCTAGAGCAACGTCCCTCCGGTGCCGAAGTTCCGCCGTGATTTCGTCGGCGAGCATTTCTTTCAAGCCCAGACCGAACAGATGCGGGGCATCCCGGCTATCTGGTCGAGTAACAACGTCACCGCCGAATCCAGCAGACCCTCGCGGCCGTCCATGGCAGGTCGAGCAACTGTCGGCCAGCCCGGCTCCAATTCCGAGATTCTTCTCGAGGTCTCCTGAACCGTCGCGCGCGTAAAAGGTGTTCTCAGCGCCATCGAGGTGTTGAAACTTGCGTTGAAAAATTTGACGACCCCGGCGAATTGCGCGGAATGGATCCCGACTAATGATGTACGCCGATGAGTTCGGCGTCTTCCAGTCACCACGGCCGGCGCCGATCTGTTCTGTGAGTGATTTCGCAATGCCTTCGTTGATCGGATTCGGCGCAAGGGTACGATCCACTAGTTGCGACTTGCATTGCATTGCGGCACATATGAGGCACGCGACCACCGTGATTCGGTTCATATACTTCCCTCTCAATTTTCTCAAGCGAGTTACAAAGCAGCATTGCGCAAGAAATCTTTGGAGCCATAACCTTGCTGCTCCGTGCGCAGCTAGCATCGTTGCCCCATAAACTGCTACGAAGTCGCGCACAGGCGGGCGTGGAGGGCCCGTTGAACAGGCAGTCGGACCGAGTTCAGGGCTGCACGGCCCTCACTCACGGCTCGGTGAACGGCCAGTCCCTCTTTACCAGGGACTCCCTCCACGTCGAAGCCCGCACTTCCGAGCATCTCGATTTGCTCGTCGGGCTGATCAACCCCCATCCGTTGCCAGAGGCACTAGGTTCTTAAACGGCTGGCTCAGGGTTTTTTGCTGTCGAATTCATCGCACGAAACTTTGGAGTGCCAGTTCACGAACGTGCCTTTGGGATTTGGCTTCCATGCCCACACGTGCAGTGTGTAGAACGCCGGGAGCCCGAAACGATTGGGACTTGTGAACAAGTGGAAAAACTGCCCCATGAGTTCGGGCGGCCCCGCCTTCTTCGCATCCCAGGCCTCGGCGAGCAGCAGATAGTCGACACCGATCAGCCTTCGGCCCCCATTGGGTGTTGCCTCGTAAATTATGATCTGGGGACGAGTTGCATCAAGGGCGCCGCCGTTCACCAGGTCGAAGTTTACGTAATGGAGGCCCATAGCCCCATAGTCCTCGCCGCTTACGCAACCGAATGTAAGTTTGTAACCGGCAGCCTCTGCCACTCTCACATCCTTGAATCGCTCCGTCGCGTCCTGAATGACCTTGACCAGCGCATTCTCCTGGCCTAGCTGTTCGGCTGTTTTCTCCTGTTGCTGCGCCTGCGCGTGGGCATGCCCATCTTGCGCGTTGGCAAACGGAGAGCAAACGCTCGCCAAAGCGAGAGTGATCATTAGGGCAGGCATTCGCATCCCGGCGTGCTTTATGTCTTTGTTGCTGGTAGAAAATTGCAGTTGAATCATTAAGTTGGTCTCCTTCTTTTCCGTAGGTGCCGGTGTCCGTTCGCGATTACTTAACGGGTGTTCCGTTTGTTTCCGTCGGGGCCGGTGCTTTGACGCTTCTACTGTTGAATGCGGGATCGGCCGGAGAACTTCGCAAAACAGATTAAAGCTAACTGTGAGAGGGGTTTCCAGCGTAACGAGTTCGCCTGTCCAATATCGCTCCGTAATCCGCTAAAAGGATGCGGAAATACTTTTAACACGCGTTACCGCTGAAACGTTTAAGCTTCCTTCTGTTGTGGGCGGAGCAGACCATCAGCAGGCGGATATCAACAATTATCTTTTACAGGAAGCCCGGGTAAGGGCGGAATCCTCTGCGAGGCCCACGGGCTATGGCTGCCCAGAGCCAGCATGTCGAAAACGAGTTGACGCTACATATGCCAAAACCGGGTGACCCTCGGTTCCGCAGGGAGTAGCTGCTATGTGAACAGCTGATCCAGATTCTGTACTCAGTGCGCGGCGAGCGTCTGCTGATAGAGGAGATCGATTACAGCGTGCGTTTCGGTCGTTTGTAGGATGAACTTCGAAGTGAAGGTGTTTACCAATGGCCGGAACCGTTTGCTGGAAGGCCATGTGGCGCGGAGGTTTTGTTCTAAGTGGTCCGCCAGGCGAAGGAAAAAGGACCTGACCAGCGATGAGCATTTCACCGTCGATGGCACGCTGATTGAAGCCCGGGCAAGCGCGTTACCAGAAAGTTGAATGCATCGGCAACTCGGTGACCAATTAGCCGTTTCTGACGGTCTCCGGATAGAGGAATAGCTATCTCTGGGATGCTAATCCCTATGGTTGTCTGCCGTGATTGGTAGTGAGCCGTGCGGCGGATTAACGCTTTTGATAGATCCCCGAAGCCTGACTGAACTGCGTACAATCAATTTCATGAAAGCAACGAGTCTTCTGTTTACATCGATGTTGATAATTTCCGCAGTTCCCGCCTTTTCTCAGGCGAGCGTGAAGGATGCGTTGACGCGTCACTGGAAGACGTCGGGCGAGTTCACACTGGCGGTGGCGGAGAAGATGCCTGACGATGGGTACACGTTCCGTCCGAATCCGGAAGAGATGAACTTCGGCCAGCTAATGGCACACATTGCGGGCGTGAATCTGAACGCCTGCGCGAACGCAAGCGGGCTAACGAAACCGGAGTTGCCGCCGAAGATTCTGACCTGGTCGAAAGACGCGCAGAAGGTAGATGTTGAGAAAGGGCCCGCGATTGCGTTTCTGAAGGACTCGTTCGCGTTTTGCGACAAGGCGGTGGCGGCGATGACTCCGGAATTGCTCGACAATGTACAGGGTCCGCCGAACCGAAAGTTAACGGGCTTTGAGTGGTTGTGGGGGTACTTCACTCACACGGCGCACCATCGCGGTCAGGCGGAGGTTTATTTGCGAGTGAAAGGGATTAAGCCGCCCGACTATCGCTTCTAAATCCGGTCGTTTTGGCAGAGCGCAGATGGTTCTCTACTGACCGGGAACCTCGCTGCATTCACGGCACAAGAGGCAGCGCTTGCCCGTATCGCTCGTCGTACCAGTAGGGCGTTTGTATCGCCCATGACGACGCCGGAAATTTCTGATGCAGCAGCGTGAAAGCTTGCTTCGAGAACTTGCCCGTGGCAGCATCGCGGCAGCCATAGCGCGAGGCCCGGACCACCATAGCCAGTGCCTCGGGAGCTCGCGGATCGCTCGCGTGCCGGTTCGCCCACTCCACGACAATCGGAGTCACGAACGGGAGCGCACCACCGCCTGCGGCCCGTTCCTTGCGAGCCTGTGTCAGTTCCGCCTCCGTCACCCACGCAGGCGGAGCCACGGGTCTCTCTTCGCTGATCGGGGGCGCACACCACCAGTCATCCCGAAATGGAGTCAGACGCTCGATTCGCGGTTTCCGGTCGAGGCCCGCAGTCATCTCCGGGTGCAATCCTGGCAGCTTGAGCACAGCCCATGCGGCGGCGAATCGCCGGGTCTCGGCATCGCCTGCTTCCTCAAAATCGGCAAGTAAGGTCGAAGCTTTCGATGCTGTGGTCCGCAGACGCTTTGACAAGGCCAGCGCCATCGTTTCATCATTCGCTGCGAGCGCGCGCACGAATCCCGCCCGAACGAGCCGCTCCCGAAGATGCGCCGTCCATTTTCCGGACTCGATCACGGCCATCCAGCGCGAGAGGGGTAGAAATCGATTCACCACAACCGCCCCGTCCTCGTCCAGCAGAAACAGAGGGCGCTTTTCCTGGAGGCGGAAGGAAACGCCATCCCCTCCTTCCATACCCTCGGCGGCGAAGCGCCTCGGAGCGAAAGCGACAAATTCCCCAAAATTCCGGGCCAGCGCGAGCCGCTCCCGAACGAACCAGTTCAGAGCCGCGGGCGGGACCGTTCGCCGCAGCTGAGGCAGGAGGGAATCGAGCAGAACGCGGCGGCCATTCGCATCTGCTTGCGTGGCGCGCACCCGCGCCCACACGGCTGTCGCGAATGCCGGTGTCCCGGGCTTGACCTGTGCAGCCGCTTCAATCAATTCGGGCGTTATACCTTGTGAGGACTGGAGTGCGGCCACGAGCCATACCTCCGACTGCTCCCGCCGCCAGCGCGCGATGACTTCCTCAGTTGTCATTCTGCCGCGCATCGCAAACAGCCAATCCAGCAATTCGCTTCCGGCACCCGGCTTCAAAGAGTCACTGTCGACGAGCGACCAGATATGAATCAGGTTGTCGAGGTCCATATGGTCAACAGAAGAGTCCTCAACAGCAGAGCCCTCGAGACGCCGGGCATACATCGCCATCTGGTCCAGCGGCCGGAGTTTGCCTGAGACCCACTCCCCGATTTGTTCGGCTGACCGGCGAACCTGAGCATCGGTGCTGCCCACGATGAGCGCCTTCAACTCTGCCTCCGCTTTCTCCAGCCGGACACGCGCCTCGTCCGGGTTTCCGAGCGTCGCTTCACGCACCAGACAGCGGGCCGCCAGGTAAGGACTCCACTCGCGCCACGGGGATTCGGCATCGTTGGCGATTGCCAGCCAAAGGGACCGGGCTTTGGTGAAGTCGCCGGCATAGAAAAGCGCGGACGCAATCTGATACTGGCGGTCCGCCAGGAGTAGAGGCTGCAGCCCGGGCTCCGGCGGATCGACTGACTCAGCGCCATCAGCGCAGTTTCCGAACACTGTGTCCTGAGCGTTCACCCACTTACGCACGCCCTCCGCGTCTGCGCCGAAGTGCTTCACCCGATCGCGGAGTGTTAGCGCGGCGTTCTCAAACGCGCTGTCGAGGCAGTTGACATACGTTTGGAAATCGTGGCCTGGGACCCTGCGATCGACCGAGATCTGCCGGACTGGGGCAGTCCTTACGACCTCTGCCCGAGCGTTCAGCCAGCGGTCCACAGGATACTCCGGTCGTGTTTGCGAGAACAGCATTACGGGCCGCCGGGCCTCAGGTGTTTTGCCCGACAACACCCGCCATGCCGTCACGAGGTGTGGCACCCGGTAGGAACCGAGCACGATCCCGAAGCGGCCTTTGTCGTACTCATCCGGCGCGGGAGGATGGTCTTGCGGCTCAAAGACGGCGGTCTCGAAGAAGGGCCCACAGGCTGGCGCTACCGTCGTCGAGAACCCGGTGGCGAATAGCACTAAAAGCACGATCGTGCGGATCATCGGAACATCCCTGCTTGCTGAGCCAGAGCCACCGACCGCTGGCTCCACGGCTGTGGGGAAAACAGATAGATTTGTCGCAGATTCCTGGGCAAGCGCATGACAGGCTCGTCGAGCGACAATCCGACACTGCGATGGCACAGGGGCACGCGAAATGCTCCGCCTCGTTCGAGGTACCGCCGGATAGCCGCCGCTTCCGGGCCCATTTGGAACAGCATGGGAATAGCTTCATCGATGGGCAGATCGAAAATCCACGGATCGTCGAGACACCAGGAGGCCAGAGCAGTGATGCTCAACTCGGTGTTCGCCGACAACCCGCGCCGGAGCAGAACCAGCAATTTTCGATATTCAGTGCGCTCCGACACACGGGCATCGAAATCGATCTGGACACCTCGTACGGAACGAGGCACGGCCGCAAGGATTCGCCGCGCTACTGTGTCGGCGGGGACGGCCGCACCTTGCTCTGCATCGATCCGAAATACCGCGATGGTTTCGGCGGCAGGGGGCAACTGCACTGGCTGTTGACGCGACCGAAACCGCACGTCATCGTCGCCAATGACGAACGAACCCGTCAACACTGCAAAGCC
>JACMLA010000727.1 GCA_014379815.1 Bryobacteraceae bacterium
GCAGCTCCCCGCTACCCACTGGTGGGTATATCGAGCAAGCCGACGGTACTGGCTGGATGGCGATGTATAGCCTCAATCTACTCGCTATCGCTATGGAGCTAGCCAGAGAAGATCCTGCATACGAAGATGTCGCCAGTAAATTCTGGGAACACTTCCTTTATATCGCCAACGCCATGAGCAGCGTCGGCACGGAGAACATCAGCTTGTGGGATGACGAGGATGGCTTTTTCTACGACGTGCTGCACCTCGAGAATGGTCATCACTTTCCCATGCGAACTCGCTCCATTGTCGGCCTGATTCCACTGTTCGCGGTAGAGACGCTTGACACTGCTCTGGTCGACCGATTACCGGGCTTCAAGAGGCGCATGGAGTGGTTTATCGAGCATCGCCCGGACCTCACAAAGAATGTCGCCCCGATGGAAGTCAGAGGGGAAAGCAGCCGCCGCCTCATGGCTATCGTCGATAAGAATCAGCTGACCCGTATTTGTCGCTTCATGCTTGACGAAAACGAGTTTCTGTCTCCCTACGGGATTCGGGCTCTTTCGCGCGTCTATAAAGATCAACCTTATGTCTTGCCTGTCAACGGCAACCAGTACACCGTTTCCTACGAACCTGCGGAGTCCAGCACAGGACTATTTGGAGGCAACAGCAACTGGCGCGGACCAATTTGGTTTCCTGTCAATTACCTGCTCATTGAATCCTTGCAACGCTTCCACCACTATTACGGAGATGAATTCAAAGTAGAGTTCCCAACCGGGTCTGGGACGTACCTCTCACTGTGGGATGTCGCGGCTGAGTTATCCCACCGGCTAACGCATATTTTCCTGAAGGACAAAGAAGGCAATCGTCCGGTTCACGGCCCAAACTTCCGCTACCGTCACGACCCTCACTGGAACAACCTTGTTCTGTTCTATGAATACTTCAATGGAGACGATGGCTCCGGGGTAGGAGCGAATCATCAAACCGGCTGGACCGGACTTGTTTCGAAGCTGCTGCAGCAATCCGGAGAGACTCGTTGACTCCTGCTGTGATCCAACTGGGACCGGAGATCTGTCAGGATCCTGTTGCCGCTACCGACCGGGAATGGCTGGAGACCAATGGACTTGGTGGATTCGCATCCTGCACGATCGCAGGAATCCACACCCGCCGCTACCATGGATTGCTAACTGCAGCGACTGAGCCGCCAGTCGGTCGCATGGTGATGCTGTCGAAGTTCGAGGAAACACTCACACACCCCGAAGGAACAGCCGATCTCAGCGCAAATCAGTATCCCGGTACGCTGCATCCCAGAGGCTTCGAGCTCCTGGAAAGCTTCCGTCTTCAGCCCTATCCGACATGGGTTTACGCGACAGGCAAAGCGCGGATTGAGAAATCGGTTTTCATGGTACACGGCGAGAACACTACTGTGATTTCGTACAGGCTGCTCTCCCCAGAGCCTTGCACTCTGGTGTTGCGTCCGCTGATCGCATTCCGCGACTTCCATACACTTACTCACGAGAACCGAAGTCTCCGTTCCGAGGCGCTGCTAGCCGACGGACTTGTCACTCTGGAGCCCTACGACAGTGTGCCGCCTCTGCACCTTGCGCACAATGCGCAATCTGTTACGCCCACGGCAACTTGGTATTTCAACTTTGAATACCGTTTAGAACATGAGCGCGGCCTCGACTATCTCGAAGATCTGTTTAATCCTGTACAGCTGAAGTTCGAGCTTAAGGCCGAGCAGGAAGCCATCGTTATCGCATCGCTCGCGATGCATTCAGCAGGCGAGCGAAATTCGCTGCGGGATGGCGAACTCAGGCGCCGTGCTTCCGTCGCTGCTGCATCTCCGGTCGACGATCCTCTGATTAACTCCCTGGTGCAAGCCTCCGATGCTTTCGTTGTAAAACGCGAAACGTTGAAGACCGTCATTGCGGGTTATCACTGGTTCGCGGACTGGGGTCGCGATACC
>JACMLA010000009.1 GCA_014379815.1 Bryobacteraceae bacterium
CAGTCGATCAGTCTCTGGTCGATGTTGTCGCCACCGAGGTGTGTGTCACCGTTGGTCGATTTTACTTCCACCACACCGTCGCCGACTTCCAGGATCGAAATGTCGAAAGTACCGCCGCCGAAGTCGAAAACCGCTATCGTTTCGTTCTTCTTTTTGTCCAGACCGTAAGCAAGAGCAGCAGCCGTCGGCTCGTTGATAATGCGCTTCACTTCGAGGCCGGCAATCTGGCCCGCATCCTTGGTTGCCTGGCGTTGCGCGTCGTTAAAATACGCTGGAACGGTTATCACGGCAGCCGATACCTTCTCGCCCAGATACGCTTCGGCAGCTTCCTTCAACTTGGTCAGGATCATCGCCGAAATCTCGGGCGGGGACATCTTTTTACCCTGAATGTCTACCCTGGCATCGCCATTGTCGCCCCGCACCGTGTTGTAAGGAACAAGCTTGTTTTCTTCGGTCACTTCGTCGAAGCGCCGGCCCATGAATCTCTTGATCGAGTAGATCGTGTTTTCAGGATTCGTGACTGCCTGACGCTTGGCAACCTGGCCGACCAGCCGTTCGCCACTTTTGGTAAACCCGACAACCGATGGCGTGGTGCGGCCGCCCTCCTGGTTCGCGATCACAACAGGCTGACCGCCTTCCATGACGGCTACGACGGAGTTGGTCGTCCCAAGGTCAATTCCGATAATCTTACTCATGTGTCTCTCTCCTTCCAAAACCTTCGGTTGAGTTACAGATCTGCGTCTTCTCTCAGCCCATTACTATTATCAAATCTGAGTCCGGTATTGTCAATGATGCAAATTCAGCGGTTCTGGATCGGGATTTTTCTGAGCATTAGCTCAGCGGTGGGCTCGTGCGAGCTGTTAATCGCAGCCGCGTCCGACCTCTCTTCTCTGGAATCGGAGCTGATTCAGGCACTGCCGGATTGCAAAGTCCGGATCGCATTCGGCTCCAGCGGCACGCTTGCCCGCCAGATCCGCTCAGGAGCCGACTTTGATGTCTATCTTGCTGCCAATAAGGGATTTGTAACCGATTTAGTCCGCGACAGAAAGGCCGACGCTTCTTCGGTTACCCCGTACGCCAGAGGAAGGGTTGCTTTCTGGTCCCGGGACCGTCTGCAATGGCCTAACCTGTCCAGCGTGCGCTACCTGGCGCTCGCGAATCCGGACCTCGCTCCTTATGGGCTCGCTGCCCGGCAAGCTTTGGAACGTAGCGGACTTTGGAAGCAGATCGAGTCGCGGGTAGTCTACGGCGAAAGCATTCGACAGGCTTGGCAGTTTGCCCGAAGCGGAAACGCTGACGCCGCTATCGTCTCCTGGTCTCTTGTGAGATCAGAAGGCGGCGAGTTGCTTCCCGCCACGCTCCACGACTTGATCGAGCAAACAGGAGTGATTCCGCAGTCAGCCGGGCATCCTCGCGAAGGCCGGCGGTTCCTGAAGTGGCTGGTTTCTCCGGCTGGTCAAAAAATTGTCGCGGCTAGCGGTCTTGAAGCGATACGCTAGAAACTCGGCATGGCTGCCATGGATGGCGTCGATCACGTTCTCCTTGACTCTCTTGGCGATGGTCTAATCGACCTGGATTCAAGCTTCCGTTTCACTTACCTGAACCCCGCTGCAGGAGCGATCCTGTGCGTCTCTCCACCCGACTGTTTGAACCGAGGCGTAGGTGACGTTCTGCCCGATCTGCCGTTCCTGGCGACTGGCGAATCACTCGAACGGAAGCATTTCTCCCAGAGTCTGGCTAAGTGGCTCTGGCTCAAGACGTGGCCGCGAGGACACGGCGGTTCCCGAGTCCTGATCAGAGACATTACAGACTCGCAGACCGAGATTCGCCGGCTGGAGTTCCACCTGGCAAACTCGCCTTTGCCAGTCGTTGAGTTTAGCGATGACTTGAGAATTGCCCGCTGGAGCCCTTCCGCAGAAAAGCTGTTTGGGTGGAAGGCGTCCGAAGTGGAAGGAGTGTCGCCCCGGCTGCTGCCGTGGTTTGAAAGCGAAGACTCGCCCCGCGCCAACATCTTCCTGACAGCCCTCGGGCAAGGCAACTCGGCCCGCGGAGTTTATACGGTACGTCACAGAACCAAAGCCGGGCCTCCCGTGGAGGTTCGCTGGTACGTATCCGGCATGCCCGACAGCGCTGGCCAGAGACATTCTGTCCTGTGTTTCGGAATGGACCTCACTTCCCGGCTGGATTGGGAACGCAGACTTTCCGAGAGCGAATCCCGCCTGCGTCTGTCGACGTCTCTGGCCGGGCTGGGTGTATTCGAGTGGGACATCGGCACCGACACAGCCATCTGGGAAAACGACCGGATGTTCGAGATCTTTACTCGCAGCAAGAAAGACGGCGCTATCAGCCGCGCTGAGCTGGAAAGCTCTGTGATTCATCCGGAAGATCTTGCCAGCTTTCGCTCGGAAATGGCGTGCTCGATTGAGAGCGGATTGCTGGATGAAATGACTCTCCGGATCCTCAGAAGCGATGGCGAAGTCGGCTGGGTGCAGGTCTCCGGACGGTTCGAATATGACGCCGATGGTACGCCCCGGAAGCTGATCGGTGTCGCCAGAGACATCACATCGGAACGTCGGGCCGAAGCGGCCCTTCGCCGAAGCGAATCAAGGTTGAGACGCCTGGTGGAAAGCGGCATCATCGGGGTCATGTACTGGGATCTGGACGGCAGTGTTCTGGATGCCAACAATGAGTTCCTGAAGATGGTGGGCTTTACCCGCGGGGAACTCGAAAACGGCGACATCGACTGGCGCGCCATAACCCCACCGGA
>JACMLA010000728.1 GCA_014379815.1 Bryobacteraceae bacterium
ATCGGGATCACGGGTTTCCAGACGTTGGGTTCAGATATGGTTGGCCTCGAAGTGATTGCTACCTTCATCACCTCAGGACAGCAGTCTTGTATCTGGGCAGCTACGTCGGCCACAGCGGGCGGCTGCTCGGTGGCAGGCCTGTTCAGTGTTGTACAAGATGGCGACACGTTTGGGCTTTCGAATTTCTGGCAGCTACAAAATGTTTCGACGTTCGATGTGCTGACACAACTTGTGTTGAACGGAGCTTCCGGCACGGGTAACACTTCGGGTACCGTTTTCGACCGAACATTTGGTTTCACGACTGGTACCCCCGGCTCCGCTCTTGGGCGGGATGCAACCGGGACAACGTCGACGGTGGCGGATGCTCTCGCTATCTATCGCAATGCCGTCAGCGTTGGTGCTGCGGCTCCGGTGGGTGACGAATTTGCCACTCTGCACATCACCTTCGGCAATGGTCTGACTTCCGGCGGAAGCGCGGCCTTTGTGGCCGACACAGATACTGTTGGGCTTTCCGGCGTTCCTGAACCGGGAACGGCTGGTGTTCTGGGAATCGGCCTGCTGGCGATACGGGCGATAGGGCGTCGAGTAGTCCGCCGCTAAACGCGCCCGGCCCGAATCTCTTCCGCCATGTAATCCGACGCGCGCCAAGCTAGCGCCAGTATGGTGAGCGTCGGATTCTTTTCACTTGCCGTTGTGAAGGCAGACCCATCCGCAACGAACAGGTTCTTGACTTCATGAGACTGGTTGAATTTGTTCAGGGCCGATAGCTTTGGATCTGCGCCCATGCGGCAGGTTCCATGCTCATGGATAGCTCCACCGAGGACATCGATACGGCCACGCTGGTAGGGCAGCATCTCGGCTTTCGCCGCATGAAAGATGGACTCTGCTGTGGTGTACATGTCGTCGATCATGCGGCGCTCGTTTTCACCAATGTTGTAGATAATCTTAGCTACCGGTACGCCGTACTGATCCATCGGAGTGCCTTCGACCGTAACGCGATTCTCGCGTCGCGGCAGAACCTCACCGTAGGGGTGCATCGAAAGAAGCGCGGGGTAGCGTTTCTTGACAGCTGATTTAAAGTCGACCCCAAAGCCGGGAATCTGCTTCGCCCAGCCTGGACCGGGGTGCGCTCCGGTGTACCAGAACTGGCTGCCAAATCCACGCAGATAATCCCGTTTGCGGCCATCGCGGTGATTGAAGCGAGGCATGTAGACATGTTCGCCGCCAATGCCGTCATCGTTCAGGACTTTGGTGCCTACTAGTTCCGGCGCGAATCCCTGAAAGTGGAAGCGGACCTGTTCTGTGAGGTAGCGACCAATAACGTCGCTGGAATTTCCAATCCCATTGGGATATCGGTCCGACTTCGAATTGAGCAAAAGACGCGTGGAATCGATGCACGAGGCAGCAACGACGACGCGCTTGCCATAGATCTTGTGCTCTTCTTTGGTGTAGCGGTCGAAGTATTGCACTCCGCTTGCGAGTCCACTATCGTCGACGAGGATGCGCGCGGCAACCGCGTTGTCGACTATTTTGAGCTTGCCGGTTTTAAAGGCCGGCTCGAGGAGGTAGTCGGTCGAATTGAAGAACGCAGCGACATCGCAGCCCTTTCCGCAGGCTCCACAGTAGTGACAGGCGTTGTGGCCATTATGCTGCCGGGTAAGCACGGCACGCCGCCCGGCAACGATAGATATTCCTACGGATTTGCCGGCCTTTTGTAACAGACGCTCACCACAACGGGGTGAAGGAGGAGGTAAGTGGAACTTGCTTCCTGGCAGTGAGTCCTGGTCATCATCGCCTCCGCAGACCCCAATAAGCTGGTCGACTTTGTCGTAGTAGGACGCAACATCTTTGTAACGTATGGGCCACGGAATTTCCCAGCCGTCTTTCGCAGGTCCCTCGAAATCGACGTCGGAGTAGCGCAGGGAAACACGTCCCCACACGTTGGTCTTGCCACCCCTTCCCCATACCCGTGTGAGTTCGAAAGGATTGGTGGGATCGGTGATGTAGGGCTGCTCTTTCGTACTGAGATAGAACTCCGGGGGGCGCTGCCCGGCTGCGAGCTTATCGCGAACTTCCCAAGGTTTAACGTGGGACCAGAACCTGGAGCGATTGAACTTTGTACCCGCGTCGAGCATAAGAACATTGATGCCCTGGCGCGTGAGATTCCATGCGACCATGCCTCCGGCGGCTCCGCTTCCAATGACGATCACTTCGTGCTTCTGTTCGGACTTAATCTGCATGGATTTGCTTTTACTGGATTAGACCTGATGCTCGGGATGCGTGCAACCGGGGAACTCGGTAAGCGCAACATTCCCGTGCCAGCCAAGTTCTGTCGCGAGGCCCTCACGAGTTTCGTAATAGGCGTCGGCCGTAGCGCCTTTCACGAGCTCAAAGAAGCGCCTCGGGTTGGTGTTGTTCTCTTTACTCATGGCTGTCAGGAGTTCGATCTGCTCTGCGTGTTTCAGCTTTGAGAATCTTGCCTCATAGAGCTTCGTGCAGGTCGCATCCAGATCAGCCAGGCCCTCGCGCCACATGGTGCGGCGACTTTCATTCAGGGGGACTCTCTCGTCTATAAGAAAGTGGACCCCTGCGTCCCTTGCTCCAGGTGTGTCGGTGCGGGGAATGATGAGATCGACGAGTAGCTCTACGGTCTCGAACTCATCTTTGGTAAAGAACTTGGCTTGCCGGGGCTTCTTGGAGTCGATTAAAGGTTTGTCACCGGCCTGCGTAGTCGGTGGGTCTGCATGTTGATGCGAATTCTGCTGGGCAGGTGCTATGGTCACGAGACCAGTGGCACCTGCCAGTGTTTTGATTGCGTGGCGACGGCTGCTCATCTGCTCCCTCTACGCTCTGTTGAGATAGCGATTGAGGAAGTCGAGAGTTTTCTGCCAGGCATCGGTGGCGGCTGCAGCGTCGTATCGTGGACCGGTATCGTTATGGAACGCGTGATTCGCGTTGTGATAAACGTGCACTTCGAAACGCTTCTGGTTCTGTGCGAGGGCCTGCATGAAGGGAGCCATGCTTGCTGTCAGGTTCCGATCCAGTTCGGCGTAGTTGAACAGAATGGGAGTGTTAATGCGACCCACTTCCGAAGCCGGAGGCACGGGTGCTCCGTAGAAGTTCACCGCAGCGCTGAGCGCATCGGTATTGAGGGCGAGGTCCATCACGTTTCCGCCGCCTGCGCAGAACCCAATAACGCCGAGGCGATCGCCGCGGACATACACCTGATCGCGGATCGTGAGCAGGGTTGCGAGCATATCGGTACGACGCTCTTCGGGGCGTGTGCGGCCATAGGCGGCAACGCCGGCTTCGGGGTCGGCGAAACGATCACTGCCGCCTTGTCGGGAAAGCAGATCGACTGCCACGGCTACGTAACCCGCTTTGGCGAGCCGGCGTGTAACGTCTTTGATGTACTCGGTAAGACCGCGATTCTCGTGAATGACGAGGACAGCAGGCCTCCGGGTCGTGGCCCAGTCCACTGGCACCGACTGGTAGACGAATAATGGTCCGTCCCCTGAGATGGTCAGGGTCTGGGAAAAGATGGCAGGATCGTTGTCAGGCACCTGAACGCCTACCGGGGGTCCGGTAAGTGTTTGCGCTTCCGCAAGTCCTGCAGCGTCGATAGCAGCAATAGCTGCGGCGATGGAGCCTGTGTACTTCGTCAGGCGTTCGACCAACTCACGGCGATTGAGCTGACCGTCCTCAAAAAGGTGAAGCAGACTGCTGATTTTATCTCCCCACATATGCTGAAAGCTTAACAGAATTTCACGATCATTTGCCAGGAACTGGACCGTTAACAATCGACGCCCGCTGAGCAGTCAGAATTAAATCCGGGTCTGACACAGTGAGGAGGCCCTTGCTGGTAAACGCAATCCGAACGGCGCCGGCACCTGCGGGATGGAACGTCAGGTTTCCAAGGTGAAACAAGCGTATGGCCGCTTTACCTGCAAGAGTGAACCGGATCTGCCCGCGCACAATTGTGATGTCGATGCGCTCCTTCGGAGAGTCACCAAAAACATAGATACCGGCGAGGGCAGCAGACTCGGCTTCCGTGAGTGACGGGAGCGCGGGTTCGCCTGCATCACCTAAGGATTCGAGGTAGCGATGTACGGCTACGGACTTGTCTCCGCCGACCTTCGCATGAGCTAGCAAGCTGATGCTGTGCGGTCCCGCGACTCGCTGGGCACCCGGTGTTGCGGCAATCCAGGCTTTGACGACATCCAGATGGCCCAGCATGGTCGCCGAAAAAAGTGTAGGTGGCGCACCTTTGTCTATTAGCAGTTCCGCAATCTCCCGGTTGCCTGTGTGCGAGGCGGCACCAAGAGCAGTTTCCCAGTCGCCAAAGCCCCAGTCCCACGAGGCTTTTGCCAGTGTGGGGTGGGTTGTGACCAGCTCGCGAACCCGATTAATGTTGCCATGGGATACCCCGACCATTTCCCTTGCCAGCTCTGGCGGCTGTGTTGGAAAGGTCGCAGCTAGTGTAGGCGCGGGCGTGGCTGACTGCGCCTCAAGAGATTGCAGGAAAGCAACGGGCGCGAGTTGAAAAAGAGTACGACGCTGGACTGGCATAGGTTTACGCTCAGCATGGCGCTCCCCGGGGGATTCGCGCAAGCCAGAAAGATGTGAGCGGGTAAGATTCGCCAAATCAGCAAGTTGGCCGCCCATGTGAGGGAGGCGATCACTTGTTAGGGCGAGGGCGGGCTCGGGTTTTCAGGCTCTGCGATAAGCCCTTGATGATTTGTTCGGCGAGTTCCGATTGGGCGCGCGCGGAATCGGATTGGGCGCTCCGGACACGCGCTACTTTCAGATGAGTTTGACCGGGCAGCGCGATCAGGTGGGCAGTCGCTTGAAAGGCATTCACCGTACGCTGCACCTCACCACCCAGGACGGTTCGTTGCACATCACCAAGCACAACAAGGTCCGCCTTAAGCGTCGAGTGGATGGTGAGTAAATCCTGCTGGTTCCGGGGCAGCCTTAGGATCGCAGCGTTGCCAATTACGGCAAACCTGTTGCCACCCCACTCCGTGAGTTCGGCGACCAGAGTATCGGTGAGGCCCGTTGAGAACCGGTCGAATTGAGGATCGCCTGTTCGATTCTCGAACCGGGCAACCGCAATCCGGATGCCGGTTGGCTGAGCGGGGTCAGGATTCCGGCTCCAGAGAGTAAATCCAAGTAATAGCGAAACTACACCGGCAGCTGAGGCCAGAAGCAGCGGTACGCGACGCGGCCGGGTGGTGACTATACTCTCCGGCGGGGTGCTTATTGACACGGGTGCTATGAACTGGTATCCCCGTTTCGGAACGGTCTTTATATAGAGTGGAGAATCAGAAGAGTCGCCCAGCGCGGATCGGATTTGTGCCACGCAGAAGTTCAGGCTGCGATCGTAATCCACGACCGTATCGTCGCCCCAGATGGCTTTGCGCAAAGATTCGCGTGTGACGACTTCTCCTCGCTGAGACAGCAAGAGTGCGAGTACCTGGGCTGGCTGGGGCTGCAGATGCTTCGGCATGCCTTCGCGTCGGAGTTCGCCGTTCGCGGGATCGAAGTCGAATGGGCCAAAGCGAAGCCTGCCGGTAGGATTTGAGTCGGCCATTGTGTGGTCCAGGGAGCCAGATGGACTACATTTCGATCAGGATCTTCGAAAACGCCTGCGGATTCTCACTCCACGCCGTCAGGGCCGGACCGGCGCCGGCAAGATTTGTTGTCATCGAAATAACCTTCGCGACAGGGAAGGTCCCCTGCTGCAGCATTGCGATGACAGTCGGGAATTCGTCGAGCGCGTTGCGCGAACCCAGAATGTCGAGCTCTTTCTGGACGAACAATTTCGTCTCGTAACTCACAGGCTGTTTCGCATATCCGACGTACACCACACGCCCGGTAAAGGCCACTACATCGACGGCCATCTGGAACGTTTCCGGAAGTCCTATTGCCTCGATAACTACGTCAGGACCAAGGCCACCTGTTAACTCCCGTGCTGCTTCGAGAACGGGCTGGCGTCCGGAATGGATAGTGAGCGATGCTCCGGCTTCCTGAGCGAGCGCTAGTTTGTGATCGTCGAGGTCGCAAGCGATCACCTTTGCACCAGCGAACGCGGAGGCTGCAATCGCACCTAATCCTACGGTGCCACACCCAAGTACCAGAACCGCGTCACTTGGGCGGACACGTCCGCGAGCCGCTGCATGGAATCCAACTGAAAGTGGCTCGACTAAGCTTAATTCCACCAGGTTCAGGTCGCGCAATCCAAGTCCGTGAGAAGCGTATAGCTTGCTCCAGTGCGCCACGAAATAGGATGTCATGGCACCATCGCGCTGCACGCCTAAGGTTTGATTGAACTGGCAGGCATTTGGCCGGAGTCTGCGACACGACGCGCAAGTTCCGCAGCTGGTGTAGGGCGACAGCGTTACGTCCATTCCGGGACGAAAGTCCGATGGCACCTGACTTCCGACTTCTTCAATGGTCGCGGCAATCTCATGGCCCGGAATCCGTGGATAGGTCACCATGGGATTGCTGCCGCGAAATGTATTCAAGTCCGATCCGCACATTCCAACGATGCGGGTCCGCAGCAGGACGTCTTCCGGTCCGGGCGTGGGAACCAGGATGTCGCCCAGGGCCGACTGCTTTGGCCCGGTGATATAGAACGCTTTCATTTGCATTGGGATTAGGTGTTGACGCCCGAGGCGAGGAAGCCGCCATCGACAGCAATGGTCTCGC